>JBKHIW010000154.1:0-5176 GCA_046538465.1 Desulfobacteraceae bacterium
ACGACCCGCGCGACGCCGTGGTCACCATCCGCGCCGGGGCCGGCGGCATCGACGTGCTCAAGGCTTGTAGACGCGTCTACCCGGACACTCTGGTGATCCTGATAACCGGCTTTGCCTCTCTGGAGACCGCCATACAGGCGATCCGCGAGGGTGCCTATGACTACATCACCAAGCCCTTCAAGATGGAAGAGATGAGGATAGCGGTAAGAAATGCATCTGAGCATATAAGGCTTATAAAAGAGAATAAAACGCTTATAGAGGAGCTACAAGAAGCCTATGATCAAATAAGAATGGTCAAAAAAATAATGGGAGCCGAGAACCATGAAGAGGAAGACAAAAAAGACCTCCCGGAAAAGCCCTTGATAGCGGGAAGCATGCTGCCCCATTCATACGTGGAAAGCCTCCCCGGAAGAAGGCCCGCTTTCCTGTCCGACCTGGAAAGGATCTCCACCTTAAGGGAGAAGGGCTTCCTCTCGGAGGAAGAGTTTGAGATATGCAAGTCCAGGCTGCTCAAAGAAAACAAGATGAGTTGAGCAACGACGAGATCAACGATCTGCGCGTCCTGGTGGTGGACGACGAGGAAATTATCTGCGACACCCTTAAGGTGTACTTCAGGCACCTGGGCGTGGCCCGGGCCGATGCGGTCAATGACGGGCGCTCTGCCTTGGAAGTCCTTGAAGAGCACTCATATGATTACATGTTCCTGGATCTGATGCTCCCGGGAATGAGTGGAATGGAGGTCTTAAAAGGGCTCCAGGAAAGACAAGGCCTGATGAACGTCATAATCATGACGGGCTACCCCTCCATGGAGGTGGCAGTGGAGGCCATGCACAACGGGGCTTCGGATTTTCTAATTAAGCCGTTTGGATTCCAGGATGTAAAAATAACTCTGAACCGGATCCAACGCGTCCATCACCTGATGAAGAAGAACTGGGAGCTGGAGCAGGAACTGGAAAAGAAAAAGGAAGTCGAAGAGCTGAACTTAAGGCTGGAAAGACATATAAAGCAGCAAGCCCTCCTATATAACATCATCGACTCCCTTTCCAAGATCAACCGCTCGGAAGACCTCTACCAATACATGATCCAAAAGGCCGCGGAATCAAGCGGAGCCTCCAAGGCCTGCTTCCTGTTTTACGATCCGTCGACCGACTCCCTGATGGCCCTGGCCCAGCAAGGGCTTCCGGGCGTGAAGACGGGCACTCTTACCAGGTTGGTAAGGGACGAAAAAGGCCGTCCGGTCCTGGACCCCGGCTTTGTCAAAAGACACTTCAATGCAGGCAACGGAAAACGAGTGGAACTGGAGAAGGTGAGCGACCTGGGCTGCATGGTAGGCGTCCCGTTCAAGATCCGCAATCAACCCTTTGGGATCCTGCTTGTCGGAGACAAGGAAAAGGAGAGCCGCGGGTTTGACAGCGAAGACCGGTTTATCCTGAGCTTCCTGGCAGAAAAGACAGCGCTGAACGTGGAAAACATGGCACTATATGACAATCTCAAGCAGAGCTTCATGGCCACCCTTCTCTCCTTGGTCGGGGCCCTGGAGGCAAAGGACCCCTACACCCAACAGCACTCCAAGCGTGTCACAGAGTATTCCTTGAGGATAGCCCAAGAAATGTGCTGCACTCAGGAGGAGCTGGAAAAGATAGAATCCACCGGGCCGCTGCATGATGTCGGAAAAATAGGCATCAAGGACGATGTGCTGAACAAGCCCGGCCGGCTCACGGACGAGGAGTTTAATATGATCAGGTCCCACCCCCTGATCGGCGTAAATATAGTCTCCCCTCTGGGGCTTGCCAGGGAGGAACTGGCCATTGTCAGAAACCATCATGAGCGCTGGGACGGAAAAGGCTATCCCGATCGGCTGCAAAGAGAGAAAACACCCTTCCTTGCACGTATTTTGGCGGTTGCCGACGCCTTTGACGCCATGAGCTCGGATCGCGCTTACAGGAGCGCCCTGCCCGAATCCGTCTGCCTGGAAGAGCTCAGAAGGAACTCCGGGGGCCAGTTCGACCCCAAAGTAGTGGAGGCGGCCCTTCGAGTGCTGTTCTGAATTCCACACATTCTCGAATTGAAAAGCGGCATGAATTGTGCTTCTTCTAAAGAGGTGGCTACAGGTGCACCTGAAAGGAGGGAGACGCGCTATGGATGAGGAAAACCGCCGGGAGTTCTACAGAGCCTGCCTGCTCATACCGGCCCGGGTGGAGCGGCTGGACTCCGAGGCCGAGGAGCTGGTGTCAAAGGGGCTGGGCCGTGCTTTGCTGCTGAAAGGGGTGGCGCCCGGACCGGTGGAGGAGCTCCTGGAGCACGCAACTCCGGGCACGGATCAGGAGTGCCTACTCCGCTGCATGCAGCTTATCAACAACAAGCTGGACTTCCTGATTGAGAGGCTCCTCCACCCTGAGGGCCAGCCGCCTGAGCCCCTGGTGGACATCATAGAACTAAGCGGCTCAGGGCTAAAGTTTCAAACCAAGGAGGTCTTTGAACCCGGGGAGATCCTGCGCCTGGGTCTGATCATACCGGAGAGCTTCCAGTATCGCATGGAGCTGGTGGCTGAGGTCTTGAGATGCGATTCAAGCCGCGCGGGCCGGGTGGTGGCCGCTCGCATCGCTGCGATAGAAGAAGAAAACCGAGACGCCATTATCAAGGCCGTCTTTAGAAAGCAGCGCTGGGACATTCGAAGAGACAGGAATGAAAATGAAGAGGAAGGAGGCTGACCCATGGAAATCTCGGAGAAGGCCTTTACCGAGATCTACAGTCTTTCCCGCACAGGCGGACTGCTCCAGGGGCTGGTCCACAACCTTAATGCACCCTTGCAAAACCTCGGAATGGACATGGATATGATCGCCTTGACGCTCGAGCAAAAAAAAGAACCAGACCCCGGGCTGATTCAGGAGCTGAAAAAGAGGCTCTCCCGAATGGAAGAAGAGTTTGACAAACTCAACCGTTTGATCCGCCTGACCGCGTCACGGTCTGAACCTGAGCAGGATCCGCTCCCGGTCGCCGCCTTGCGGGACTTTTTGGAAGACGAGCTCGAGTTCTTGAGAGCCAACCTCTATTTCAAACACTATGTGGAGACATCACTGGAATTAAACGAGCCCCCGCCCGGGATAGGCCCCCTTCCCAAGGGGACCTGCAGCGCCCTGGGCGGCCTTCTCCATGCACTGGTCGATGAAATGGAAAAGCTCTGCATGGAAAAGCTCAGCGTGCAAATCAAGGCCGGCGCGGCATTGGAACTCTCCATCGAGGTCCGCGAAGCCGCCCTGCCCAAGAACTTTATCTCCGCGCTCGAGCTTTCCGCCAAACCCGGCGACAACCCTCTGACTCTCGATAAGTCCAATACAGCGGCGATCCACGCCGGCCTCCTGCTCAAAGCGGCGGGGATTGCCCTGGAAGCCCGGTCGGACCACTGCCTGAGGCTCAACATCCCCTGTCAATCATAGTCCCCTCTCCCGAACTTGGCCACCTCCGAGCCTATGGCGGCGGCCAAGTCCGAAAGCATGGATCTCAACCCGTCGGGCAGCTCTTGGTCGTGTGCGGCCTTCTCGAGCTCGGTCATGCGGGTCTCCAGGTGGCTGACCAGCGGGGCCATTTCCCTGGTTGAAACCCGGGGGTCTCCCAGGCGCGCCGCATAAAAGTCTATGGTGTCGATGGTCTCCCTGAGCTGTGAGAGCATCTCGGCCTTGCGGGCGGAAGGCCCGGCCTGGGTTGGGCCGGGGACGATCTGGACTCCCCCGGGCGGAGGAGGACCTTCGAGCCCAGCCCCTTCCTGGACCTGCCCGCTCTCCCGCGGCGTAATCCGCTCCATGATCTCCCTGAATTCTCCCTTTACGCCCCGCCCCTCGCTTGACCTTCCCGAACCGGGGGCCGGCACCTGCCCGTGCTGAGTGGAGTCGGTTATCTTCATAGCTCCTCCTGTTTGTTCTTTATAAGCGGTTTTATGCAAAAAAGCTGCCACTTTACAGGGATCGCGGTCGGAAGGCCTCTTGGGCCGGGAAAAGCGCGCCCCTCGGCCCTTTCAGGTGCGTTGGAGAAGCTTGGGCCCGGCATCATATCAAAACCGCTTCGAGCAAAAATTTCCCGCAAAAGGGAAAAATCGGCTCAGGCCAGCATATTGAGGGCGTTCGAGGGGATTTCGTTTAGGGATAGGACCTTTTCAGCAGCTTCCCGTTTGATCGCTTCCTTGGGCATGCCGAAGACCACGCACGTCCTCTCGTCCTGAGCTATGGTGCCGGAACCGGCCTGCTTCATTTTCAGCAGACCTTCCGCCCCGTCGGAGCCCATGCCGGTGAGGATTATACCCACGGCGTTTGCGCCGGCATAGTCGGCTACGGACTTGAAGAGTACGTCCACCGACGGCCTCTGGTGGTGGACCATGGGGCCTGACTTTACCTGGACATAGTAGCGGGCGCCGGACCTCCTCAAAAGCATGTGGTAGTTGCCCGGGGCGATGAGGGCCTGTCCATTCACCACGGAGTCTCCGTCCTCCGCCTCCTTTACCCTTATGCTGCAAAGGGAGTCCAAGCGTTCCGCAAAGGAGGTGGTGAACTTGGCCGGCATGTGCTGTACTACGATGGTTCCCG
This sequence comes from Desulfobacteraceae bacterium, assembly GCA_046538465.1. Lineage (GTDB taxonomy): Bacteria > Desulfobacterota > DSM-4660 > Desulfatiglandales > HGW-15 > CAZYJR01. The sequence goes on from JBKHIW010000154.1 coordinate 4,578, forward strand.
GAGAGTTCGGGGGAAGCGCCATCAGCACCGTCTTGATCGCCTCGGTACCTCCGGTCGAGGCACCTATGGCAATGAGCTTGTTGGTTGTGGCGGAAAGGGCCTTGACCTCGGGCGACACGATCGGTCCCGCCTCAGGCTCCCTTACCACGTCCATCTTGGCCCTGACGTTCACCGAGGATACCGCCCTAATCTTCTCGGCCAATTGAACGCTCATATCCCCAACCGAGTAGGAGGCCGACGGTTTGGAGATAACCTCCAGGGCGCCCAGAGAGAGCGCCTCCATGGCAAGCTTCCCGCCCTCCCTGGTAAGGGAGCTCACTATGATAACCGGCAGGGGATAATACTTCATCAGCTTTTTGAGAAATGTCAGGCCGTCCATGCGGGGCATCTCTATATCCAGGGTGATTACGTCGGGCTTGAGCCTCACTATCTTGTCCCTGGCTATAAAAGGATCCGGTGCGGTCCCTATAACCTCGATGCCCTTCTCACGGGAGAGCTCCTCTGAGAGCACCTTTCGAACTATGGCCGAGTCATCCACCACCAGCACACGGATGTCTTCGTTCATCTGCCTGTCATAAGCCTCCGCTTCAATTTTTCTC
>JBKHIW010000155.1:0-5136 GCA_046538465.1 Desulfobacteraceae bacterium
CTGAGTGAAAAGGCCCATATAATCTTCCCTTACCACAAGGCCTTGGACGCGGCCAGGGAGGCGGCCATGGGCAAGGCAAAGATAGGCACCACCGGCAGGGGGATAGGACCGGCCTATGAGGACAAAGCGGGCCGGCGGGGGATCAGGGCGGTGGACCTCTTGGAGCCGAAGACCCTGGAAGACAAGCTGAGGAGGAATCTTGACGAGAAGAATTTTCTTTTGGAGAGTTTTCTGAACGCAGCAACCCTGGATTTTTATGAAATCTTTGATCGATACCTGGCCATGGGGCGGGATCTCGAGCCTTATATCATGGATGTTTCAACCGAGATCCAGCAGGCCGAAGAGGCCGGAAAGAACATACTCTTCGAAGGGGCCCAGGGCACGCACCTTGATATTGACCACGGGACCTACCCGTTTGTGACCTCCTCCAACCCTATTTCCGGGGGGGCCTGCGCGGGTGCGGGAGTAGGGCCTGGGCGGCTTCATCACGTAAACGGGATAGTCAAGGCCTATACCACCAGGGTGGGCGCAGGGCCGTTCACCGCCGAGCTGACCGATGCCACGGGGGATTATATTCAGAAACGCGGCGCCGAGTTCGGGGCCACCACCGGAAGAAGGCGCAGGTGCGGGTGGCTGGATATGGTCATGATTCGTGATTCCAACCGGTTGAACGGGCTGGACAGTATGAGCATCACCAAGCTGGATGTGCTGACCGGTCTGGACAGGCTGAAGGTGTGTGTGGCGTATGACTTGGACGGTGAGCGGGTGAATTCGCGTCCGGCCAGCCTGGAGCGGCTTGCCAGGTGCAAACCCGTCTATGAGGAACTCCCGGGGTGGGACGGCGATATTGCCTCGGCCCGAGAATTGAAGAGCCTCCCGCGAGAGACAAGGGGATACTTGGACCGCATCCAAGAGTTGAGCGGAGTGCCCATCGCCTTGGTCTCGGTGGGCCCGAGGCGGGACCAGACCATAGTGCTGAGGGATGTGTTCGAATGAGATCTTTTTTTCAGGCCGATCCTCCTCAGTCTTATGACGTGATCGTGGTTGGGGCCGGACATGCGGGATGCGAGGCGGCCCTTGCCGCCGCCGGCATGGGTCACCCCGTACTGCTTCTTACCATAAATCTTGATCATGTGGCGGCCATGAGCTGCAACCCGGCCGTGGGCGGCCTGGCCAAAGGACATTTGGTCAAGGAAATAGACGCCATGGGCGGCTGGATGGCGAAGGCGGCCGACGAGACCGCGATCCAGCTCAGGCGGCTCAACAAACGCAAGGGCGTGGCGGTGCAGGGCACCAGGAGCCAGAACGACCGGGATCTTTATCGCAGGAAAATGAAGGCGATCGTGGAACAACAGCCGGGCCTCTACGTCCGCCAGGGGCTGGTCGAGAGGCTGCTGATCGAGGACTGGCGGGTCAAAGGGGTGGAGACCGCTCTGGGGGAGAGGTTCCTCGGCCGAACGGTCGTCCTGACCACAGGCACGTTCTTGAGGGGGCTCATACACGTGGGCCTGGAGAAGTTTCCCGCCGGGCGAATGGGGGATCCCCCGAGTAACGGTCTGTCAAGGCAGCTCAAGGAGCTCGGCTTCGAGATAGGCAGACTGAAGACAGGAACTACTCCCCGCTTGAGCGCGAGGAGCATCGACTATTCCGGCCTGGAAGTACAGCACGGCGATGAGGAGCCCAGGCCCTTCAGCTTCGAGACCACCGGGCTTTCTCTGCCCCAGGTCCCCTGTCACATTACGTATACCACCCGGCAATGCCATGACATAATCAGGTCCGGGCTGGACAGATCGCCGCTTTTCAGCGGAGTAATAGAGGGAACAGGCGCCCGTTACTGTCCTTCCATAGAGGACAAGGTGGTCCGCTTTGAGGAGAAGCCGCGGCATCAGATCTTCTTGGAACCCGAGGGGCTGGACACCGTGGAGGTTTACCCGAACGGCCTCGCCACGAGTCTGCCGGTGGACGTGCAGGAGCGTATGGTGCGCGCCGTCCCAGGGCTGGAGCGGGCGGAGATTCTCAGGCCGGGCTATGCCATCGAGTATGATTATGTGGACCCGGTTCAGCTGAAGCCCAATCAGGAGACGAAACTTATCCAGGGGCTTTTTCACGCAGGTCAAATCAACGGGACCAGCGGATATGAAGAGGCGGCTGCCCAGGGCTTCATGGCCGGGGTAAACGCAGTCCTCAAGGTCAGGGGGGAACCCTCCCTGGTCCTGGGCAGGTCTCAGGCGTACATCGGGGTCTTGGTCGATGACCTGGTGACCCGGGGGACGAATGAACCCTACCGCATGTTCACATCCAGGTCCGAGTACCGACTGCTCCTGCGCGAGGACAACGCCGACCTCAGGCTGAGGGAAACAGGACGCCGGTTAGGCCTGGTCTCCGATCAAGTCTATGAGGACTTCTGCAGGAAAAGGGCCGCCATCGAGGAGCTCCTGGACCGGTTGGACAAGGTCCGGGTGCGCCCGGAGCCCGGTGTGTTGGACAAGCTGCGGGAGCTGGGGTCTCCGCCGATAAGGAATTCGGTGTCCCTGAGCCGGCTTCTGAGGCGCAATGAGGTCGAGTTCCGCCACCTCGCCTGGTTTGATCCGGGGCTGACCGGTATGGACAGGGCGGTCGCCGAAGAGGTGGAGACCCGCATAAAGTACCAGGGCTACATAGAGCGTCAGGAACGCCAGGTGGAAAGACTCAAGCGCATGGAGTCAGTTCGCATACCCGAGGGCGTGGACTATAATGCGGTGCACGGATTGTCCACCGAGGTCAGGGAGAAGTTGGGAAGGGTCCGCCCGGTCAACTTGGGCCAGGCTTCACGAATATCCGGTGTCACCCCTGCGGCACTGATGGCCCTCCAAGTGGTCCTTAAAAGGACTGAGGGGCGCTCGGCTGCATCCGGTGGCTGCTCCATGGAAGCCGGTTCAGAAGGCCGGCAATAGAACATCCTGGTATCTCAAGGTGTTTTCGGGTTTACAGGCTCCGCTGCGTCTTGACATGCCTTTTTGTCGTGATAGAATTAATATTTTTAAGTAAAGGCCGAATGGAGCTCATGCGGGGCTGTCTGTTGACCAGTCGAGCTTCCGGACCTTACGGCTGCAAGGAAGGAGACGGGGATGAGGGTTCTTGTCAGTGACACGTTGTCCGAGGTCGGTCTGAGGGTGTTAGAGGACACTCCAGGCGTTGAGGCGGTGGTGAAGACCGGGCTGGCAGAAGACGAGTTGGCCGGTGAGATAGGGAAGTATGACGCCCTGGTGATCAGGAGCGCCACCAAGGTTACGGCCCGAGTCATTGAGGCCGGAGATAGGCTGAAGGTAATAGGCAGGGCGGGTATAGGCCTGGACAACGTGGATATCGATGCGGCCAGCAGGCGTGGCGTAGTGGTCATGAACACCCCTGAAGGGAATGTGATAACTACTGCCGAGCACGCCATAGCCTTGTTGATGTCGCTTACTCGCAATATCCCGCAGGCCACGGCCAGTCTGAAAAGCGGAAAATGGGAGAAGAAGAAGTACCAAGGCCGGGAGGTTTACGGCAAGGTGCTGGGCGTGGTGGGACTCGGCAAGATCGGCCGGGTGGTGGCGGATCGGGCCAGGGGGCTGAAGCTGAAGGTGATAGTCTATGACCCCTACTTGAAGCCGGAGGTAATCGAAGGCCTGGACTGCGAGCCTGTGACCTTCGAAGAGCTCCTGACTGGGTCCGATTACGTGAGCGTTCATGTGCCCAGGACCGATGAGACCAAGGGACTCTTCGGGGCGGAGGCCTTCTCCAAGATGAAGCGCGGAGCAATGGTGATCAACTGCGCGCGCGGGGGAATAGTGGACGAGGACGCCTTGTACGAGGCCCTGGCAGGCGGTCATTTGGGGGGCGCAGCCCTTGACGTATTCTCTGTGGAGCCGCCCGGGTCGAACAAATTAATGGAGCTTGACAACCTGATATGCACTCCGCACCTGGGCGCGTCGACGAGAGAGGCACAGGACAACGTGGCCAGGGAGGTGGTCGAACAGGTGGTAGGTTACCTGCTCCACGGCAGGGTCAAGAATGCGGTTAACGTCCCGAGCATGAGTCCTGAGCTGATGGCGGTACTCGGCCCCTATGCCGCCCTGGGGGAAAAACTCGGTCTTTTTCAGGGGCAGGTGATCAAGGGCGGGGCGGAGGAGCTGGAAGTCAGGTACTTGGGGAAGGTGACCGACTATGATCTGGACGCCGTGACCACGGCCGTTATCAAGGGTTTCCTCACCCCGGCGATGAAGGACGACGTGAATTTTGTCAATGCGCGCGTGATGGCCGCCGAGCGCGGCATCAAGGTGTTGGAGACCCGTTCCAGGGAATCGGAGGACTTTGGGAGCCTGTTGATGGTCAGGGTGCGCTCTTCAGCCGGCGAATCAGTGGTTTCGGGTACCATATTCGGGCGCACTCTCCCCAGGATCTTGAGGATAAATGACTTCTATTTGGAGGCCGTGCCCGAAGGGCACATGTTGTTGATACAGAATGAGGACAAGCCCGGCGTGATCGGGCGGATCTGCACCACCCTGGGCGACTACGAAATCAATATAAGCCGAATGCACGTTGGGGAAGACCGGTCAAGAGGGCGCAACGTGAGTTTGCTCTACACCCATGTGCAGGCCGGTGATGAGGTGCTGGCCGAGCTTCAAAAGATGGAGGATGTTTTTTCGGCCAGGCGGGTGGAGCTTTGAACCCCAGGCCGGGGGTCTACTGCCAAGACGATAAGGAGTGAGGGGATGGAGACTGAAGAAAAGGGCTTCGTGATAAGGGACAAACGCTCCTTCGACGACAGCGGGGAACTCAAGAAGGAGGAGGCCGAGGTAGCGAGCGGGCGGGCGCAGTCGGAGCAGCGGGCGGAGCCGTCGGAAAAGGACAGGGGCGAAAGGCCTCCTCTTCCCGAGGTCAGCTTCAGCACGCTGATCATGAGCTTGAGCTCGTCGGCCCTCTTTCATCTCGGCGAGATCCCTGATCCCCAGACCGGGAAAAAGGCAAAGGATCTGCCGTTGGCCAAGCATACCATCGACACCATAGGGATGCTCAGGGAGAAGACCGAGGGCAATCTGAGCGAGGAGGAGCAGAAGTTTGTGGACAGTATGCTGGCTGACCTGAGGATGCGTTTTGTCAAGGCCACCGGGTAGG
>JBKHIW010000156.1:0-5134 GCA_046538465.1 Desulfobacteraceae bacterium
GCCCGAAAGGTCTCCCGGCGGCTGACTGTAACTTAGAGAAGAATGGAGCGGGTGTCAACTCGTTCCCGTGAGACCGCCGGTTCGCGGTCCTGGAGGTTCAGATGGAGGTCCGTACGGACTACTTAGTGATCGGCAGCGGGATAGCCGGACTTATATTCGCCTTGGAGGCGGCGGAGACAGGGCAGGTGGTAGTGGTAACCAAGAAGCAGCGCGCCGAGACCTCAACCAATTACGCCCAGGGCGGCATTGCTTCAGTATTTGACCTGGAAGACAGTTTTGATCTCCACGTAAAGGATACCCTTGACGCGGGCGACGGTCTGTGCCGCGAAGATGTGGTGCGCATGGTAGTGCGGGAAGGGCCGGCCAGGATCCGCGAGCTTATTGACCTGGGAGTGAACTTCTCCAGGCAGGAGAAGGACGACGAGGCCCTGGATTTGGGCAAGGAGGGCGGGCACTCCAGGAGGAGAATAGTCCACACTAAGGACAGGACAGGTCATGAGGTGGAACGCGCCCTCCTTGCGAGGGTGGATGCCAACCCCAACATAATGCTTTACGAAAACCACGTGGCTATCGACCTACTGACCAAGACCAAGCTGGTCAAACGCGGCATTGTTTCCTCTGAGACTACCGAGACCTGCTGGGGCGCTTATGTCCTTGACGCAGACAAAGAGCAAGTCCTGACCTTCTTGGCCCGGGTCACTGTGCTTGCCACCGGCGGGGCGGGAAAGGTCTACCTTTATACCAGCAATCCGGATATCGCATCCGGCGACGGTGTGGCCATGGGATATCGCGCCGGGGTAAAGGCGGCCAACATGGAGTTCGTGCAATTCCACCCGACATGCCTCTACCACCCCCTGGCAAAGAACTTCCTTGTCTCCGAGGCCGTACGGGGCGAGGGCGGAATCCTGCTCGACGGCCAGGGCCGGCGTTTTATGGAGAAATATCACCCCATGAAAGAGCTGGCATTCAGGGATGTAGTCGCCCGCTCAATAGACCAGGAGCTAAAAAAGAGCGGAGAGGAGTGCGTCTATCTGGACATCAGTCACAGGCCGCCGGAATTCACAAAGAACCGCTTCCCGAACATCTATAAGACCTGCTTGGAATATGGCATTGATATCACCAAGGAACCCATCCCGGTAGTGCCCGCGGCCCATTACATGTGCGGAGGACTGCTCACGGACGTCAACGCAATGACCAACATAGACAATCTATACGCTGTTGGAGAGACGGCGTGCACAGGGCTTCACGGGGCAAATCGCCTGGCCAGCAACTCGCTTCTCGAGGCCCTTGTATTTGCAAAGAGAGCCGCGGGAAGAGCCGCCGTGGACATGGCGAATAACCGCAAGAGACCGCTTCCTTCCGCCCCGCTCTGGGATCCCGGTCATGCGACCGACAGCGAGGAGATGGTGGTGGTGACCCACAATTGGGACGAGATTCGACGCTTCATGTGGAACTACGTGGGAATCGTGCGGACCGACAAGCGGCTGGAGCGGGCCAAAAACAGGATCATCAACATCCAGGAGGAGATCAGGGAATACTACTGGGACTTCCTGGTAACCCGGGACCTCCTCGAGCTGCGGAACCTGGCCGCGGTCGCCGAGCTAATCATCACCTGCGCCCTTATGAGAAAAGAAAGCCGCGGACTCCATTACAACCTGGATCACCCCTCCAAAGACGACGTGCAATGGAAAAGGGATACAGTCATTGTAAAGTAGCGCGGCCCGGGATGCTTTAGCCCCCTCTTCCCGTGGAGGCATGGAATTAATACATGCAGTATCTCTTCCTATAAGGGATCTCCGGTGGAGTTTCGTGCTCCCCGGCCTCCAAGTCCATCCAAGTCCTGAGGACTGTATACACCAGCCCACTTCCTATTATGACCAGGGCAAGGTAGAGGAGCCCCATGAATATGAGATAGTCGGCATTCCAGTGCCATTCAAATGAAAACGGCGTCATTTCGTACACTCCTTATTACGCATAAAGGGTCGGGTTGAGCTCCTTTTCCTTTGGAAACACCGGTAGATACCGGTAGGAGAGTGAAAACAGGAGGAACCCATAGCCCACCACGGCCATGGCTATACCCCATTCCTGCCAGGTGGGCAGGTAGCTCCAGAACCGGTCAAAAGGCAAGACCGGGATAGCCAACGTCGCAACTATGAAAACAAACCGGTTCAAGACGATCCCGGTGCAGTTCATCAGGCAGGCCGCTATGAGCCACCCTGTGTTCGCCCTGGCCCTGGGAATCATCAGGATCACGGCCGGGATGACGCCGAAAACCCCTATCTCGGCTATGATCATCCACACCCCGTAAGGCCCTTCCTTGAAAAAGTCCATGAAGGTGAGGCCGGCCGAAGGCACCGTGGTCTTGGCCCATACTATGGTGTCGATGATCTTCAAGACCAGGTATCCGGACAGGAGCCAAGCCGAGATCTTGGCCAGGAGCTGAACCGCGTTGTCAGGTACCAGCTTCTTACGGGTTATAACCTCGGCGAGCTTGGTGCAGATTATGGTAAAGCATGGTCCGGCAGCTATAGCCGAGAACACGAACAAAAAGAAGGTGGTCGGCCAGATGTAAAAATCCCAGCGCTCGGCAAAGGGCCGGGCGAACATCACCCCGAACATTCCACCCAGGGAACCCTGATGAAAGAATGACAAAAACGTGCCCGTTGCAGCGAACACCCCCATTGTGTGATGGAGGTTGTGGCCAAACAGCTTGAGCTCCGGGACTTCTTCGAGTTTTCGGTTGCCCAGGATTATTGGAATGTACTCAATGGCCAATACCCCCAGGTAGCAGGTAATGCAGAAAGACACCTCGGTCAGCATGGAGTGGACGTTGGCGTGCCAGAAGATAAACCAACCCCTTATGGGCTGCCCGATATCAATGCCCAGCATGGCGATAGCGCCCGAGTAGCAGATGAACCCGATTATCACTGCTGCATTGATTATGGATTTGAGCTCCTTTCTGCCTATTATGTAGGTCAGAAAACCCGTGAAAAAGGCCCCTGCTCCCAGCGCGATCACCGCCAGGTCAAACACGATCCATAGGGCGAAAACGAAGATGTTGCTCATGTTGGTCTGGTTCAGCCCCTTCCACAGGCAAAGAAAGGCGCTCACCCCTCCCCAGGCCAGGAGCGCCAGCCACGGCAGGGTCCAGAGGAAGAAGACCTTGTGCGAACAACGCTTCGTTCCTTCCGGGAAAAGTGCCGCATCCATTTATCTCTACCTCCTGATCAAGCGCAAGCTGATCCTATAATGGTTTAAACTCACCTGGCAGGTAATTGTCCGCCATCTTCCTCACCCAATCCTTGCTGGATATGTAGTAGACCTTGGGCTCGGTACCCAGTCGCTCCAGGAGCCTAAAAGCGTACTTGCTCTTGGCCAGCTTGGAGACTTGGTGTTCAGGGTTGTTCAAGTCCCCGAAAGTGATGGCCTGTGCGGGACAGACCTCGGCGCACGCCGTTGTATACTCCCACTCTTCCAGCTCCCTGCGCCCCTCGGCATACGCCTGGGTTTTTGCCCGCATCAAGCGGTGGTGGCAAAAGGAACACTTCTCCACCACGCCCCTCATTCGGACGGAGACCTCGGGCGAGAGATACCGCTCAACGCCCTCGGGGAAATGGCCGTCCCACCAGTTGAAGTACCTGGCGTGATAAGGGCAGGCAGCCTGGCAGTACCTGCATCCTATGCAGCGGGTGTAAATCTGACTGACGATGCCGGTCTCCTGATCCATTTCCGTGGCTGTCGGCGGGCAGACGGGTACGCAGGGCGGATTGTCACAGTGCATGCACGGCCTCGGGAAATAGCATACCTCGGTGTCGGGGAAAGGCTTCCCGTTGGTCACCTTGTATAGCTGCATCCATGCTATGCCCCGCTCCTTGTCGGTCTCATCCTTGATCACCGAGAGGTTGTTCTCCGCCGCACAAGCGACCGTGCAGGTCCCGCAGCCCGTACACTTGTCCAGGTTGATCACCATGCCGTACTTGTGCTTGCCTTGGGCGTTTTCCTTTTTCATTCCATAACCCCGTTTCAAAAAGTCACTGGAAAGGCGCCGAGGCGGACGTTATGCCTTTCTCACCTTGACCTGCGTCCTCCACCAAACCTTGTGCCCGCTTATCGGGTCGCTCTCCGGGGTCACCACCTTCATGGTATTGACGCCCTTTCCTTTCTGGTAGATGCCGTAAGCGGTATGGCCGAAACCCATAGGCAGGTATGCGCAGCCGGGCATGGCCCCCTCGAATAGGTGTACCCTCGCCTCTACATTTCCGCTCTCAGACTCCAGCCGGACCCGGTCGCCCTCGGCCAAGCCGAACTGCGCCGCTGTCTCGGGATTCATCTCCACAAAGGATTCATCCTTGCGAAGCTGGTCATCGAACAGCGTTTTGGTGAGAAACGGCGGATTGGGAAGCCATCCCGTAGATACATTGAAAAGCTCATAAGGAACCAAAGCGAGTGAATCTTTCGCCGGCTCCGGACCTTCGGGCTCGTAGTGGGGCATAACCGCTTCATCCCCACCAGCCTTTATGCCCAGGCTGCGGCGGGACGACTCCTTGAGCGCCTCCTCTATACGGCTGCAGGCGAGCTCGAATTTTCCAGACGGCGTCTTGAAACAATTAAACCAATCGTAGAACTTGTGTGAGGGTCGGTACCAAAACCCTCGACTCTGGAGCTTGTCCCAGAGCTCGTCCGCATCCTTGTAGTCGGACTCCACATGCCTGCCCCTGGCGAAGGCCTCCCAGGGGGGCGTTGCCTCGTCGTAAGAGGTCAATCCGGCCACATCCACCAGCCCTTCCACCCGCTCTTTAAGGGCGGCCTCAAAACCTTTCCAGGGGAAGGCATCCGAGACCGGGGATCCCAGGGCCTTGGCTATGGCCACCACGGCGTCCCCTGCGTGCCTGGTGGAATAAACAGGCCTTATCACCGGTCTGGAAAGCCCCAGCATGGGATATTGAAGCCCCACCGGCTGGACTACGTCCTCGATTTTTTCCAAACAGGTGTGATCGGGGAGTATCAGGTCCGCCATCATTGCTGTCTCGTCCTTGAAAGGGCTGAAACTCACAATGAAGGGAATCTTTTTCAGGGCCCTAAGAAAGGCGCCCCCGTCCGGGAGGTTGTATGCAGGGTTGGAGGCGAATACCAA
>JBKHIW010000157.1:0-5126 GCA_046538465.1 Desulfobacteraceae bacterium
TCCCTGTTCTTCGAAATGCCCCATCAAACCGATTTCACTTCCTCGTATCCACCACTCTCACCCCAAAGGGCTTTTTCCTGGCCACTACATATTGTTATTCGCTTTTTGTTGACACCCAAAGACACCTTCCCCTATTCTGCCTATCCTGAAAAGCAAGTTCCTATCATGAATCGGATATTGGGGAGCCCTCCCGGATACGGCGGATGATGCGGGAGGAGGAACGGCCCGGGAGCACTGGAATCGTCTTGACCAGGCCTCCCGCTTTCTTTACCTCGGGGGCCCCTACTATAGCGTCTTCCTCCCAGTCCCCGCCTTTTACCAGTATATCGGGCTTAAGGGTCTTTATCACCTCCAGAGGGTCCTCCTCATCGAACAAGACCACTGCGTCTACCGATTCCAGGGCCGCCAGCACCTCTGCCCGGTCGTCCTCAGGTATAACAGGCCTTCCCTCGCCTTTTATCGCTCGAACAGAGCGGTCGCTGTTCAAGGCGACCACCAGGTAATCTCCTAATTTGCGAGCCTCCAATAGGTACCGGGTGTGGCCCGGGTGCAGGATATCAAAGCAGCCGTTGGTGAATACGATGCTGCGGCCGGCCGCCCGCAGCCGTGCAGCTTCCTCTTTGACCGCGTCAAGGGTGCGTACCTTGGCCCTGTAGTCCTCCATATCTCTCCTTTTATCCTCGGCTCAAACGGCGCGGGCCGATGAAAGGCAGTACACTCTGGAAGCCCCGGCGGCGAGCAGCGCCCGGGAGCAAGATTCCAGCGTGCTCCCGGTGGTGGATACATCATCCACCAAGAGAACTTCCCGGTCCTTGATCCGACGAGGATCAGGGACCTCAAAGGCGTTTCGGACATTCCGGCGCCGCTCTTCACGGCCCAAATCCACCTGGCGGGGGGTATCCCTCAGGCGTCGAAGGCAGAAAGGATCCAATGTCAAGCCGGGGAGCCGGGCCACATATCGGGCAAGAAGGAGGCTTTGGTTGAATCCCCTCTGACGAAGCTTCCTGGGATGAAGCGGCACTGGTGTCACGATAGCCTCTAGCCCGGAGGGAAGCGCCTCCCGAGCCAAATCCATCAAAGGAGGGCCGAGCGTCTCCACCAGATTCGCCAGGCCGTTGTACTTGAAGCGGTGGATAATCTCGAGCGCAGCGCCTTCATACAGGAAGCACGATCGGGAGATCTCGAACGGAGGCGGCTTCATGAGGCAGGATCCGCACAGCCTTGCCTCCCGGTACTTTCCTTCCAGAGGCACCCCGCATCTCATGCAAAACGGCGCTCGAAGCGGTTTCAGCCTGGGCAGGCATACGGGGCAGAGCCCCATTCCCTCCCCGTCTTGAGAAGGGGCCGTAAGCGACCCGCAGGCCGGACACCTCGGCGGGTAGATCAACTCAATCCAGGCCTTTAGAACCCCTATCATGAGCCTGTCGCACGAACTCCTCGAAAGGGCATTCGGGGTTGATGCCGGGGCAAGCGTCCATGGCCTCTCTCCAAGCGGCCGGGTCACGTAGAAGGGCCGGGTAGAACGGCCAGATTGCGCATCGTTCCGGTTTCACCGGGTGGACAGTACAACCCTTGCCCTGCTCGTAAAGTGAGCAGAAGCCGTCATCCCCGGTAGCGATGGAAAGGCGCCCGTTATTCTTCACGCAGAAGTCCCTCTTGAATGCCTCCGCTGAGATGCCCAAATAGGAAGCCATCCGCTCCAGCTCCTCAGAGGTGATAGTGATGCCCCCTTCCCCGCGGCAGCATTCTCCACACATGCGGCATGAAAACGCCTTTATGGAACCGGCTTCACTCATCCCACGGCCCCGAATCTCTTCATTCTCCATTTGCCTCCGGCGAGCCCTTCCAAGTCCCAGTCCACCCGGAGGCGGATCCTTCGCTTTCCTCCCTTGTCCCGGTATACCAAGTAGCCTTTCTCCAGTCCGTGGCGGAAAAGGTCCATGGTAACCGCCACATCCTCCCTGCAATAAGATTCCAGGCTTTCCATATCCCCGGAACGGAACCAGTGCACCGCCTGGATCCCGTCCGCGGCCTTGCCGCGGTCCAGGGTCTCTTTTGCAAGGTGGTCCAGGCCGAGGCGAAATCCCAGACGGGTGTGAATGTCCTCCAACATATCAAACGTATTGAGGTCGTTCAAATCATACATAGCATAAGCGCTGAGAACGCGGTAGTCGAACCGCTTGATATTGAAGCCGACCACCAGGTCGGCCTTCCTGATCAAGTCAAGGAGCTCCGGGATCTCGTCCTCTCCGTAGGAGATATACCGCCCTGAGGCCTCGTCATAAACTACTGCCACTGATACCCTCATCAAGTGCGCGTTTCTCCACCCGCCCACCTCTTCGGCCAGCATCTGCGTCTCCAGGTCCATACAGACCACCCGAGGCCGGGCCTCGACTTGAACCGGGGGATTGCGGTCAGGCTCAACAATCGCCGTCCCGCTCCGCTCGGCGTCCGAGGGCGTCTCCAGCGGAATGCGGCCCAATAAGCAATCCAGAACCATCTCGGCAGCGGCCTTGTCCAGGGGCTTGTTTCCGGAGCCGCATTTCGGCGAGTGTATGCATGAAGGGCATCCCTCCTCGCAGTCGCACTCTTCGAGGTGCAAGCGGGTGCTTTCCAGAAGCTCGGCGGCCACCTCGAAGCCTCGCTGGGCAAGACCCACTCCCCCGGGGTAGCCGTCATAAATAAAGACCGCGGCCTTTTCCAGCTCCGGATGATGAGTATAGCAGATCCCCCCGATATCGTTTCGATCGCAAAGGGCGAACAAGGGAAAGATACCTATGGCAGCATGCTCTATGGCGTGAATCCCTCCCATGAAATGAAGGCCGCGCTCCTCAACCATGGCCCTGATCACCGGCTCTATCTCCACCCAGAACCCCACGGTCTGGAACGTCCTCGGGGGGAGATCCAGGGGAACAACACCGAGGAGCTCCTGTCCAGGCAGGGCCCTCTTCTCGTATCCAGTGACCCTCTCGGTCACCTGTAGGCTTCCCTCCCGGACCACGAATCGCCCGCGTGGCATGCTGCGGTGGATCCCCAGGATCGAGGTCTCCTTCTCCGTCCTTACCCTGGTGAAATACTTCAAGGTGCAGCGCCTGACCACAACATCGCAGCGCTCCAGGTCCAGCCTCTCCACCAGGTAGTGATTCCCTCGGTGAAGATACACTGCGCCCTCATGGCACTCTTTGAGCGCTCTTACCCCGTCCACGGTGCCTATTGCCTCGCCTGTGCCGGAATCGAAGATGGTAAAGCCCTGTCCCACTGAGCGGATGTTTACGTGGAGCTGGGGATTCCTGACAGCGGAGTACCACTCGGGTGGATCCTCGGCTGATCGTCTGAGATCCCCGGCAAGCTCCAGGCCCTCCAATCGGGAATCGAAGTCCTCGGGCCAAAACCGGCGGTCGTTCAAGGTCAGGGGAAGCTCGGCCGCTGCGCAAGGGAGGTGCGCCGCGGTGACGATGGGGTTTTCAGGATCCAGCATCGCGGCCTCATAGGGTCTTTCGAACAGGTTGTCCGGGTGCCGGATAAAATACTGATCCAGGGCGTCGGGCTTGGCCACCAGGAGAATCAGGGAGCTGCGTCCGGATCGCCCCACCCTGCCGCCCCTCTGCCATGTGTTGATCACTGTCCCCGGGTATCCAACCAGAATACAGACATCCAGGTTTCCTATATCAATACCCATTTCCAGGGCGCTGGTGGAGATCACGCCCAACAGCGTGCCGGCTGCAAGCTTCCCCTCGATCTCCCTTCGTTCCTTTGGCATGAAACCGGCCCGGTAGGAGCTGATCCTCTCCCTCAACCCGGGCGTCAGCCTGGAGGACCAAACATGGATCAACTCGGTCACCTTTCGGGCCTGGGTGAAGGCGATGGTCCTGAAGCCGGCCTCCAGGCTCCTTACGAAAAGCCGGGCGGAGAGAAAATTAGGGCTGGTCCGGGGATTCAAGAACACAAAGTGCCGGCCTGAGCGCGGGGCCCCGCCTCCCTCCACCACCCTGAGGGGCGCCTGTATCAGGCTCTCCCCGAACCGGGCAGGGTTGTGGACCGTGGCCGAGAGCAGTATGAAGCGCGGATCGGATCCGTAATAGGCGCATATCCGCTTGAGACGTCGCAGCACCTGGTTCATGTGGGAGCCGAATATCCCCCTGTATGTATGCACCTCGTCCAGGACTACCAGAGAGAGGTTCTTGAAAAGCGTGGTCCAGGAATCGTGAAAAGCCAGTATCCCTCTGTGGAGCATGTCCGGGTTGGTGAGAAGGACGCCTGGGACATTGTCCCTTATCCTCTTGCGCCTGTAAGCAGAAGTATCACCGTCATAGACCGCGGCGGACGCGTGGGCGAAGCCGGCCTCCCTGCTCAGGGTCTCAAAGGCCTTGAGCTGATCCTGCTCCAGGGCCTTCAAAGGAAACAAGTACAGCCCCCGGGCCTCCGGATCGCGTTTAAGTGCCTCCAGAAAGGCCAGGTTGTAAATCAGGCTCTTCCCGCTCGCCGTGGGAGTGGCCACCAGGACATTCTCCTCACGGCGGATTCCCTCTAACGCCTCCGCCTGGTGTCGGTAAAGAGGATGTATCCCCATGCGCTTCAGAGCGAGGGCGAGTTCGGCGGGAAGACCGTCTTCGTTTGCGTAGGAGGGCTCCTCCGAGGGAAGACGGCGGTGTTGGACAAATGCCTCTCCGAACTCGGGGGCTTGTCTCAGGGTCTCGATAAACTCGGTCAATCGCAAAGACTGGTTCTCCTAACCCGCGGTTTAATTTTTACTATTACCATACCCTCTAGCCGTTGTTGAGCGATTTTGCAGGAGTCCTATGTCCTGGTCGAGAATGAAAAAGGAGATGACGTACCGGCCAACTTGTGATAACATTTTAAATTTGGGGATTAATTTTTCTTAATATCCTTATTGGAGGATCCCCCCATGGCATCCCCCCAAGGCCCTTCCTCCTCGTCAGTTGTCCGCCTCAAGTATCGAGCAGGCGATCTTATCATGAAGCAAGGAGACTATGGGGTCTCCGTTTACAAGATCGTCAACGGCCGGGTTCAGGTGACAAAGGAGCGGGAAGGCCAGGAGGCCGCACTGCAAGTCCTCGGCCCGGGCGAGGTCTTCGGCGAAACTGTCTTTTTGAACAAGACTGTGG
>JBKHIW010000158.1:0-5103 GCA_046538465.1 Desulfobacteraceae bacterium
GCTCACTGGAAGAGGAGGCGAGGGAATGGGAGGCCTTGGCCGATGAGGGCCTCCGGGGGATGGCCGTAATTGTAATGGGGTACCACCTCGGTCGGCCGAGCAAGTGCCTGGAGTTAATACCCAAGGCATACCACCACAGGATAGCCGAGTCCATTTTCAGGGGAGAACCCGATCCCGTCCGAGCACTGCCTGGTGAGCTGCCAGGGCTGAGGCTGTTTCCGTATTTGGACAGCAGATTTATTCAGCGGGGGGAAGAGGATTTGGCGCCCTTCAGGGATGCGGGATACAAGGGGTTGAAGGTCCTCTACGTACCGGAGGAGGACCGGGAAAACGGGATGGTCGGCTGGCAGAAGCTTTTTGGGCGTACTGTGAGGCAGTCCGAGGACCTGACCTCAACCCTGGTGGAACAGGCCGCTGAGTTCGGTTGGCCTGTGATCTTTCATGTCGATCTCAGACGCTATGGAGGCTTTGTTGAGGACCTGCTCAGGTCCTTCACGGGGACGCCTTTCGTGATTCCCCATTTCGGCTTCTCCCGCAAGGCAGTGGCGGGCGTCCTGGAGAGATGGAATAACGCCCATACAGATTTTTCTTCTCTGCTGCCGTTTATGAAAAAGGATCCCGATGCTTACAAGAGCTTTATAGCCGAATTTCCGGATAGGGTCCTCTTCGGGACCGACGCCACGATGGGCTGGGCCGACCTGACCAGGGCGTACCTCGGTTTTGTAAGGGAGATGCTGACAGATGAGGAGGTGCTTCAAAAAATCCTGAGTTTGAACTACCTGAGAGTGCACGGCCTCAGGGATGAGAGCGGGGAGTGACGTCAAAGAGCGGAGGCTGAATCAGCCTCGATCAGAAATTCGGGCGGATTGATTATCTGCTTTTTGACAGGGCAGAGATCCATGGCCCTGATAATCGACCTGCGGTATTTGTCGGGAAAACCCTCGGGCAGTTGGAGATGAATGTAAAGCCTGGTGAATCGATTGCCCTTTTGGTCCCAGTCGCCCGACATGGTCAGGGACATGCCGTCGGTGGGAAGCTCTCGGGCCTCGCAGAAATTGAGGGCGAGTATCCCTGCACAGGTAGCGATTGAGGCCAGGAAGAGCTGGAACGGCGCCGGAGCCGAACCCTCGCCTCCGTTCTCCGGCCTCTGATCGGTGGGGATAAAAGTGAGGCCCAGCCTGGCGTCGACTCTTTTTCCGCCTGGAAAGTCCACCTTGACCAGTTCGTCCATATATCATCTCCTGTCTCGATTCCCATCCGACCCCTTATGCCCCACGCACGTCCTCGAGGATCCACAACGGGTCAACCGGGGAAGACAGGTGTTTTGAGGGCGGGCAGGTAGTGCTCCGCCATGAAGCTGAGAGGCTTCTTGGCCTCCTTGAAATGCTCGTGGAGGGCGTGCAGGACGTCCGAGAGGTCCAGGTCCCTTGCCGCACGATGCTCGGCGGCAAGGCGATAGTACCTCCGACCCTCTTCATCATACCTCTCAGGCTCCATGCGCGGTCTTCCAGGCATTGGGGGCCGCACTTCTCCGGAGGCCGGGTAGCGGTAGTCCCTTTCCAGGAACCCGGGGAAAACACCACTGAGGAAGAGGCATATATCTGCAATGCGCTTGTAAAGACCGAATCGATGCTCCTCGTCCGCAAACTCCACCAGGCTCATCAGGCTCATTATATCCATATCATTGAACCTGATCCTCTGCTTTATTCTCTTCCCCAGCCTCAAGTACAAGGTATGGCTTTCCACACGGGTAAAGGAGGCCAGCATGCGGGCCAAGTAGACCAGGACGGCTCGGTCTGCCATGAGCTCCACCACTTCCTTGCTGTCAAATACCGGGATGGTCATGGCGCGTTCCCGTTCCATGGTATAGCCCTTCTTTTCCAAGTCCTCCACGGCCTTGTACAAGAGGACCTGGAAGAACAGGGTGGGGGAGATCTTCAGGAGTATCTCCCTGTCCTTCATCACGCGACGGAATACGCGTTCATCCCGGATAAAGCCGTCTCGGAAATCCTTGTCTCTCGACAGGATATCCTTGATCGCCGAGGGTTCACTGGATTCGGGACACACCGTGTCGACGAGGAAATCCAGATCATTACCGCTGAGTTCCCTCCGAGTCCATTGTCTTTCAGGCACGGCCGGCTCCTCCATTCATCCCGGCTCCATCAAAACTTCAAGTTATCGCTTGTAACGTAGCGATAGCAATTTGTATTTTATATATTAGCGGGTCACGGGTGGAGGTGTCAACCGGACCGAGACTGGAAGGCCTATTTGGAGGGATGCAGTGGAAGAGAGAAAGAGTGGACATACTGACGTTTCCGTTACAAGCGGCGATATCCGGTTTCAGGGGGATCACCGGGGGCTGTTGCAGGGCTTTCGTTCCCTGTCCGGGCGGGAAATGATGGAAAGGATCCTTCAGCACGAGAATCCCAGGGATGTGGTGCAGAGGCTGCCGGCCGGGGACGTCTATTGGATGATAAAGAAGCTGGACGAAGAATCCGCGGTAATGCTCTTGAGTTTGGCTTCCGAGTCCCAGTGGCAGTACATGTTGGACCTCGAACTCTGGAGCGGAGACAGAGTGGATCCGGACCGGAGCGCATTGTGGCTGAAGCGTCTGGAGCAGGCCGACTGCCCTCGGCTCGTGCAATGGCTCTTTTCCGAGGGGCAGGCGTTGGCATACCACCACTTCCTCAAAAATCTGGAGGTGATGGCGGTACAGAGCGAGGAGGATCTTTGGAGTCTGCCCCCGGGGTGCTTCACTGTTGACGGGGTTTACTATTTCCGGGCCGCTGAAGAAGAAAGGCCTGTCCTTGAGCACATACTGGAGGTGATGGCCGGCACTGACTATGAGCGTTATCAGGCCCTTGTCCAGGGTTTGGCCGGAGTGATACCGGCGGAGCTGGAAGAGGACATGTATCGAATGCGGAATGTGCGTATAGCCGAACACGGCTTTCTCCCCCGGGAAGAGGCCCTGGCCGTATACGCGCCGCTCGAACCCCAGACCTTGGAGGCGGCGGCGAAAGATGTTTCCAGCTCGCCGGAGACGCCACTTGACGATAGCGAGGCGGATAAACTGGTGCCTGTGACGCCTTTGGAGCATGCAACCAGGGGGAGGCCTTTGCTGGAGGCCGTCGCCGATTTCGGAGATCCTGTGCTCCTGGAAAGGATCAGACTAGAGTTCGCAGGACTGTGCAATCAGATCCTCTCCGCGGAGGGGGATTTTTCCCCGGAGCTGGAGACCCTGGAGGCCACCTGCGAGAGGGCCGCCGCATATCTCAATTTGGCCCTGGAAAGACTGGGCGGCGGAGATCAACCGAGGATACAGGATGTGATTCGCAGGCATTCGCTTTTAAGCTTGTTTAGAATGGGGTTCGGGCTGGCCCTAAAGCTCAAGTGGGAGGCGGACAGGTGGAGGGCGTCCGGCTGGTTCACCGGGAAAGGTCTAGGCCCCGGCTTTTGGGGCGAATATTGGGGCGGGGTTCTGGCCGGCCTTGTCCAGGCAAGGCCCAGGGTTTTTGTCGGGCCTGGAGAAGGCGAGGATTACAGGGATTTTGAACGGCTCTCGGACCTTGCCGAGTCCCTCAAGGTTCTGAGGAGGATCATGGTCTTGGACAGCCTCTTGGAGAGGCTCTCCGGCATATACCGATTAGAGGATCATCTTCTCCGGGACCCGGAGATCAGCTTCCGGCCGCTTTTGTTTAATTTCTGGGCGCGCAGAGTACTGGGTGAAACCCTATCGTTTTCCCCCCTTGCTCCCGCTGAGTTCAGTAGATTCTTCAAGGTCCTGAGGGGCGGGGAAGACGACAAAGGCCCTCCCTACCGCATTCCGGGTGCGGAAGGGGATTTTGTATCCACCTTTGCCGCATACGCAAGTGACTCTGATGAGGAGGCCCAGGGCATACTCAGGGAAGGCTTGATGCTGGCCTGGCAGGAATTCGAAGAGGAGTATGCATGGGTCTCTTCGGACGATTTGGACTACAGGCACTCCAAGTTTCTGTTGGTCAAACGCGGCGAGTCGTCGTTACGATAGAAGAAAAAGGCCTGCAGCCTTCGGGGATGCAGGCCTTTATTCGTGCTCGGATCCCTGCCCGAGCCGCCTCAGGCGGATTTTATGGTTATCTTCTTTGGAGTGGCAGCCTCCACCTTTGGCAGGGTGAGCCGAAGCACGCCTTCCTTGAGCTCGGCCTCTATCTTGTTCTGGTCGATCAGCTCGGACAGGGCGAATTCCCTGAAATACCTGCCGGTGCGATACTCGCGATAGACGTCCTGTTCCTTTTCGCCTTCCGGAGGGGTTGCATCTCCGGTAAGGGAAAGGACGTTGTCGTGAAGGTCGATATTGACGTCATCAGCATTGACACCGGGCATATCAGCTACTACTACCAACTCCTTGTCTGTTTCAAAGATATCCACCGCCGGTGTAAAAATAGGCCCTGGTTTGGTCTGCTCGGCCGGCGTGGCGACTTCGGGTTTTTCCCTGGCTTCGAGCGCTTTGCTGGTCGTTTCGGCCATGGCTTTATACCTCCCTTCCAGTAATTATTAGGAAGACTTCACAGAGATCTGTCTTGGTTTGGTCTCTTCAGCTTTTGGCACGGTAATGGTGAGGACGCCGTTGTTACAACCCGCGTCGATCCCGTCCGAATTAATCCGGTCGGGCAGGGTGATTATGCGGCTGAAGCGGCCCGCATCCCGCTCCCTTCGGTGATACCTCGCATTGTTGCTCTCGTCGGTTATCTTGCGCTCACCAGAAATCGTGATGCTGTTGGCTGTAGCCGAAAGATCCAGGTCATCAGCCTTGACACCCGGGAGCTCTGCACGAACGTAGTAACGGTCTGCATCCTCGGTAATATTAACCAAAGGAAACACGCCCGCTCCCCGCTCTCTGAGCCAACCCTGCGCAAGGCCCTGGGTCAGGCGATCCATCTCGCGGCGGATCCGGTCGAGCTCGTCGAACGGGCTCCTCCAACCCCATTCCGGCCAACTGGTCAGTCTGCCTACGATCATGGCTCATCCCTCCTTATTTACTTGATATGTGATCCCGGCCGGGTGGTGAATATGTTCTCCCGACCTTCAGTCAACGCTGAATTTCAATCATAACAGTTTGTTATC
>JBKHIW010000159.1:0-5089 GCA_046538465.1 Desulfobacteraceae bacterium
ACGGCCGCGGCCAAGGCCCCGTTCTTGTGCTGGAATCCTCCGGAAAGTCCGGGCTCGAGACCCTTCAACGTCCACTTGGCCCCGTGGTAGTTAAAGCCCCGCCCTGCGCCCCTGTAGCGCACATCCTTTCCCAGGCGTATCATGGCGGTGCCCTTTTCTCTGCAAATAGACTCGTAAAGCCTGATCACCGGTTCCTGGATGACCCCGGTCACCAGGTCCACCCCCGGCTTTATTATTCCCGCCTTTTCTCGGGCGATGTCCATCAGCCTTTTTCCCAGATAGGCCTGATGCTCCATGGATATGTTGGTAATGACGGAGACCAGCGGGCGTATGACGTTGGTCGCGTCCAGCCGGCCTCCCATACCCACCTCCATAATGGCGATGTCCACCTCCTCACGAGCGAAGTAGACCAGGGCCATGGCCGTGACTACCTCGAAGAACGTCGGGGGCTCCTCGGGATCCGACGCGTCCAGCAGCTCCCGGGTCAGCCCGGCCGCAACCTCGGGCTCGATTTCCCGGCCGTTCACCCTGAATCTCTCTGTGAAGCGCACCAAGTGGGGGGATGTGTAAAGCCCCACTCGATAGCCGGCCCCGATCAGGGTGGATTCAATCATGGCGGCGACCGAGCCTTTGCCGTTGGTGCCGCCTATGTGCACATAACGGCCCTTGAGGTGGGGATTGTCAAAGGTCGCCAGGAGGTTGGACGTCTTGGAGAGCCCGAATTTTATCCCGAATTTCTGAAGGGCGTAAAGCGACCGGAGCGCTTCAGGGTAGTCAAAAATTTTATCAGTGTCTTTCATCGCAGGTTTCCGATTAAAGGGTCTTTTTCAGCCTCGGCCTGCTCTCGGCCTCTGGGGCCCGAATAAAGAATCACACCCTGTCCAGTGTCGTATACTCGAGATGAAGCAGCTTTCGGCCCGCGTTTCTGAACAGGACCTCCACCTTGTCTTTCCCCTGGAGCCGGGCCACGACCCCGGCGCCGAACGCCGGATGGCGCACCCGGTCCCCGGGCCTCAGGCCGCCCACGTCCCTGTTCCTCTGCCCGGGCACCGCCTTTTTCAGCGCGGGTGGGGCCGCCCGACGGGCGGCCCGCCCGCGCCGGACCTGGCATAAGACCTCCCCCGGCAGCTCCTGGACAAAGCAGGAGGCCTCGCCCCCTAAAAAGGCCTCTTGGCCGTTGGAGCCGTACCTCATGGGCCTGGCCTCCATACCGGGGTAGCAGAGGATCAACTCGTCCTTGGCACGCGTGGCCGCGACATAGAGGAGCCGGCGCTCCTCCTCCAGGCCCTCTTGATTGGAATAGGCCCGGGCCGGCGGGAAGTAGCCCTCCATTACCCAAATCACCACCACTACCGGCCATTCCAGGCCTTTTGCAGAGTGGACAGTGGAGAGGGTCAGGCGGTCTCCGGGATCCCGACTGGCTAGCTCTGCGCTGCTGGTTGGAGGCTCCAGGGCCAGGTCGTCCAGGAAGGACCTGAGGGTCTTGTACCTGGAAGTCATCGCCCCCAGCTGATTGAGATCGATCCGGCGCTTGGGGAAATCATCGAACTGCTGCTTAAGGATCGGCTCGTAGTAGGCCAGGGCGATCTCAAACGCCTCCCCGGGCGTCCTCTCCGGGACGGAGAGCTCCTTCAACACCGAGGCGAGTTTTTTTAGCCCCTGCCCGCGGGTACCTGCACCGGGCCATTCCGCGAGCCGCCAGGGCTCGAGGTCGTTCTTTTTCAGCCACTCAATAATGGACTGGCTCTTCCCCGGCCCTATGCCCTTTACCATCCTGAGCACCCGGCCCATGCTGACCGGGTCGTCCGGGTTGACCGCCACGCGGAAATGGGCCAGGAGGTCCTTTATATGCGCGGATTCCATGAACTTGAAACCGCCGTATTTGACAAAGGGAAGGCCGTGTCTGGCGAGCTCCAGCTCCAGCTCAAAGGAATGGTATCCGGCCCTGAACAAGACAGCCATGTCAGAGAGCCTGCGCCCCTTGGACAAGTTTTCCCGGGCCAGGGTGCGCACAAACGCGGCCTGCTCCGTCTCCGTCCCGGCGTCAACCAATAAAGGCAGCTCTCCCCCGGCACGACTCGTCCGCAGACACTTGGAGTATTTGCGTTGGGCCCTCTCCATCAGGGCGTTGGTGAAGGAGAGTATGGGCTGGGTGGAGCGATAGTTTTCCTCCAGCTTGATGATTTTGGCCTCCGGGAATTCCCCGGGGAATTCGAACATGTTCCTGTAATCGGCTCCCCGGAATGCGTATATGGATTGGGAGTCGTCTCCCACCACCATTACGTTTTGGTGCTCCGAAGCCAGCAGGCGCACGATCTCGGCCTGGAGCCCGTTTGTGTCCTGGTATTCGTCGACCATTATGTAGCGGTATCTGCGGGACAGCCGAATCCTTACATCCTCGTTTTCACTCAGCAGCCTGCTCAGGAGAACCAATAGGTCGTCGTAGTCCATGAGCTGGTTCTCGCGCTTGAAATCACTGTAGAGCCCGGCCAGGCGCTGTATTTGGTCTAGATGATGGAGAAAATGAGGGAATTCCTCTTCCACGATGGATTCGACCGGCTTTTGCAGGTTGACCGCCTTGCTCAGGATGGATGCCAGGGTGGAGCGCTTAGGAAAGCGGACCGCGCGCGTCTCGGTGCGGGTCTTTTTGACCAGGGACTGTATGACCTCTTCCATGTCCGCCCGGTCCAGGATGGTGAAGGAATTTTCATATCCCACCAGCCAGGCGTAGGCCCGGAGCACCTGGTGGGCCAGTGAGTGAAAGGTCCCCCCGGAAACCCTCCTGCACCGGTCGTCCGCCAGACCCGCCGCCCGCTCCAGCATCTCGGCGGCCGCCTTTCGGGTGAAGGTCAGCAGAAGTATGCTCTCCGGGGAGATCCCGGATTCCACCAGCCTGGCTACACGATATACCAGAGTCCTGGTCTTCCCGCTTCCCGCACCGGCTATTACCAGTACAGGACCTTCCAGGGTGGTGACAGCCTCGAGCTGTGCCGGGTTTAAAAGGCTCTGGTAATCTATGGCTGTCCCTGGACTTGTCATAGGAGCCGATCTCCTGAGGTCCGGATGGGTTGTCATTTCAGGAAGGCTATCATCAGGGGGATCAGCACGGCCGCTGTCAAAACAATCAACAAGACCAACGGCAGCAGCATGGCAATGATCACCCTGGGGTAGGAGGTGCGGTGGATTTGCCTTAAACCCACCACCTGTACGAAAAGGAACCATAAGCTGGAGAGAAGCCCCCCGGCCAATGGAATCGCGGCCAGGATCTGGGCGGCCTGGCCGTACGCCATCACCCTGAAGGTGGCTTGGAACCCGCCGGCCCCGGCGCCCATTATCCTGAGCAGAATGTGGATCACCGTGCTCAGCACAAAGAGGCTGACCAGCACGAATACGGGTATGGCCACCAGCATTACAGGCAGCAGAAGGGGGAGTCCGAAGCGGGTTCCCACGCCGCCGGCCTGTCCTCCCACGCCCAAAGCGCCGAGGACAACATCCCAGTACAGGCCGAACATCATCCCCAGGGATCCGAAAAGGAGACCGAAGGCCAGGGGCTCACTGAGCCTCCCCTCGGTGGCTGTTTGTTTAAACAGGCGTTGAGGGGAGAACAGGACTTCCTTGGCGGTCCGGAGAATCGCTCCCAGCAGTCCGAACTCGTCTCTTCTCTCCCAGGGAGGGAGGTGGTCGGTTTGGGGGGCGTCCCTTGGAGGCCTTTTGGAAAAGGCCTCCTCGGCCTCCCCGCGGTCGGGAAGGGAGAAGCGTTGGCCGCACCTGGGGCAAGTGGCGGCCTTGGCCGTCGAGGGGATCTTTTCCGGTTCGACCCACTTGCTGAAGCCGCAGTAAGGGCAGACAATCCGCACGATTAATCCTCCTGCGCCTCGCCCCGCTCCCGGGCCAGTCGGCTGAGGTGCTTTTTTCTGGACCATCTCTTCAGGAAACCCAGCGCCCCGGAGCGGGCGGCCCTGTCCACCGCTTCTTCCTGCACTGTGACCCCGTCGCGGGTCTGAAGGGCGGCCCGCAGGCACTCAGTCCTGTCAGGGCACCGGAAGCATTCCTCAGGAGACTCCCTGAGGCCCTGAGGACCCATGGGAAAGACCTTGTCCAGTTTACCGAAACAATCCCTTCGGCTCATACCACACCCGCCGGCAATATCCTTGAAAGACCTTCTGACCTCCGCGCAAAGCATTGATTCAATGGCTTGGCACAGAGGCTCTATACAATATCCGTGGCTTGAAATAAAGGCAAAACTCCGCAAAGTGCACCTCCGACAGGGCCGGATTGACATGTCACCGCTTCCCGCCTATGATGCCCGTCATGAAGCGCTCCTGCAGACTATACTTGGTCCGTCACGGGCAGGTGATGGGGTACGACCGCCGCCCTGTTTACGGTCATACCGATGTGGGCATAACAGAGGTCGGGCGACTCCAGATGGAGGCGCTTGCGGAGAGGCTGAAGTATGTGCCCATAAAGGCCGTTTTCTCCAGCGATTTGGAGCGCTCCAGGCTCGGGGCACTGATTATAGGAAGACACCACGACGTGCCTGTGCAGTCCCTGCCCGAGCTGAGGGAGATGAATTTCGGCGATTGGGAGAGCCTGACCCTGGGGGAGCTGAGCGAGAGGTTTCCTGAAGAGCTTCAAAAGCGGAAGGCGGATCTGCTCGGCTACAGGATCCCGGGCGGCGGGGAGAGCGTGGAGGACTTTGCCCGGCGTGTGCTGGGGTGTCTGGATGGAATACTTGCGGAGCGGGACGGCGAGGATGTGCTGCTGGTGGCCCACGGCGGAGTCAACAGGGTGATCCTCTGCTCGGCCATGGGCCTGGCTATGGACCGCATCTTCAGCCTTCACCAGGACTACGGATGTTTGAATATCATTGATTACTTCCAGGATGGTGCCCTCATCAGGCTGGTAAACGGCTGAGCAGAGTGTTGACGGTCTCGCAAAAACCCGCTCCACCGCCGCTGGGAGCGTTGTAACCACTTGAAACTATTAAGGCAGATAACCAAGTTTAGGGCTTTTTGCAACTCCATCAGTGTTCGGCCGGTTGGGCGGCGCAAGGATCGAGCCTGGAGGCCTGGTTTATGAAAGACGACAG
>JBKHIW010000160.1:0-5036 GCA_046538465.1 Desulfobacteraceae bacterium
TTGACAAACCCGGTAATCAAGTTAACCAGGGTGGTCTTTCCGGAGCCGTTGGGGCCTATGACGCCCAACAGCTCGCCCTTGCGGAGCTCGAAATCCACTCCCGCGACCGCCATAACTCCGCCAAAGGACTTGGTCAGTCCTGAGACCTCTAGCAAAGTATCGTAAGAACTCGGCTGCTTCATTCCACTACCACCCATCTTTCGAATTGATGATACTTGCGGCGGATGTATGAAAACAGCCCTTCTGGAACACCCACTACAAAAACCACCAGGAAAAGGCCGTAAAATACGATTCTCAGGGTCCCCAGCGCTCTGAGAGCCTCGGAGAGGGGGACCAAAATAAATGCCCCCAGGAGAGGCCCGGCAAATGTCCCTGTGCCCCCTATCACGGCCGCAGCCACAGGCATGATGGAGTAGTCCAGGGCGAAGCCGGGCATCCCTGCGAACATGTCGAAATGAGTCCCGAACGCTCCTGCGAAGGATCCCACGGCCGCGCCCAAAAAAAGGACCTGTGTCTTATACCAATGGATGTTGAGCCCCGCGCTCATGACCGAACGGTCATTGTCCGCAATACTCCTGATCACCAATCCATAGTCCGTCTCAATGAGCCTTCTGAAACCAAAAAAAGCAGCCAAGACAGCCAGGTTAACCAGGTAGAGCGAGGCCGTCATTCCTGGGAGCGGACTGAGTCCGGTCAACCCCTCGGTTCCTCCGAGGATTCTGGTCGCTTCTACCAGGCGGAGGAACATCATGGGAAGGACCAGGGTCACCATGGCAAAGTAAATTCCCCTCAGTCTCAACACCGGCAGGAGCATGACGGTGCATGCCGCTCCTCCAGCAATAGTAGCCGCCGGTATGGTGACCAGAGGAGGCAGTCCCCAGTAGTAATTAAGTGATCCGGCTATGTAGGAGCCCACCCCGTAGAAAAGCGCCTGGCCCAGGGATACCAGACCTACGGATATCAGCAGGTCCCAGGAAATGGCTAGCAGGGCAAATACCGCCGTAGAGACCATCACCTCCTGCCAGTAAGGACTGAGAAGAGGAACCGCCACCAGGAGGCCCAATACGGGCACCGCCCTGGGCGCAAGCAGATAGAGCATTTCACGATACGAGGACAGGGCGAAGATATCCTCTGAACGCGCCTTGATTCCCCGGTCTATTCGTTCTTTACGCCTTTTTGTCTCAGCCACGATCAGATCCTCTCCTCCAGCTCCTTCTGGCGGCTGAAGAGCCCGGAGGGCTTGACCACCAGGATCAGCGCTATGGCGATAAGGCTTACCAGCATCATCCAGTGGGGCTCCAGATAGTTGGCCGTAAAAGTCTGGGCGTATCCTATCAGGACGCTGGCCACCAGGATTCCGACTGTGCTTCCCAAGCCGCCTACAATGCATACGGCCAAGGCGTTGATCAAGACCTCATAACCCCCTTCCACTGCTATGGTCCCAAGGGGGAGAATGACAATGGCGGCAACAGCCCCTAATCCGGCTCCAAACGCCATGCTGAATGCACCCACCCGGTCCGAGTCTATCCCGAAGGTGAGCGCCGTCCTCTCGTCCTGGGCTATGGCCCTGAACGCCAGCCCGGTCCTGGTATGGCGGGTGAATATGTATAGAAACAAGGTCAAAAGCACGGCAATCAGAGCTATTGCCACCCGTTGGTAGTCAATGTAAACCGGCCCCAGAATCAAGCTTCCCTCCAAAAATACGGGCAGGGTATAGCGAAATCCTACAAAATCAAAGTAACGAAAAAGCTCCATTATGGCCAGCCCCAGTCCGAAAGTAGCCATTACTTCAGAGAGAGCCAAGCCTTTGACCCTGAGAATAACTATGTAGTACATCAAGAGCCCGACCAGGGAAGAGCAGAGAACAGCCAGCACCACAGAGAGCAGATATGGAAGGCCGAGGGAATTGATCAGGATCCAGGTCAGAAACCCGGCGAAGATGTATATGGCCCCGTAAGCAAAGTTGGCCACTCCGCTGATGCCGAAGGTCAAGTTGAAGCCCAGGGCCACAAGGGCCAGCAAGGAGCTGTTTACGAAGCCGTAGACCAGGGTCCCTAAGAGCATGCTGAATAAACCCCTTGGCTAAAGGGCCTCCCCCCGGGGAATGCCTTTATCCCCCGCGGGAAAGGCTCAGTCAGCAAATTACTTTACTGGTTCAAGGCCTTCGGGGAGCACTATCTCGGCCTCGGCTACAGACTCGGGATAGACCACCACCCGCTTGCCTTTGCGCCATTGAATCATACATCCCATGGCGGTCTCTTCCGGGTCCTCCCCATAGATGATCTGATGCCCTTCATTAAAGCGCAGGCGTCCCATAGCACCCACTCGATCTGTCTTCTCCATTTCGGCCACTACTGCATCCCCATCCAGGGTGCCTGCACGCTCTATGGCGTCTTTGAGCATGTAGACCATTTCATAGGCAGGGGCCGGCGAGTGCCCCGCCTCGATCGGGCTCCCGTAGCGCTCCTTGTACTTGTTCCAAAACTCCACGGACTTGGGCACCTTAGGAACGGGGACGTTTCCTATCTCAAAAATGCAGTTCATTGCACCCTCGATCTTCCCCTCGAACAAGTCCCAGGAGCCCGGGCCGGCCAGCGGAGATATAAAGCCCGCCATGAGCGCGGGCACCTGCATGGTCTTCCACTGCTTGACCAGGATCCCGCTTTGGGGCATATCGAATATGGGCAGGATGACCTGTGCGCCCCCGGCCCTAGCCTTCATCAAGCCGGAGGAAAAATCCGATGCGCCGGTGGGGTAGTCCTGCCTGCCTACCACCTCCCATCCCGCTTTTTCAAAGACCTGCTTGATCATCAAGTCGGCGCTTTGCCTGGCCCAGGCCACGTCCTGATTCATGATAAAAACCTTGTTGAAACCGAACTCTTGGTTGAGATACCCCATGGTCCCGCCCAGGTACTTGATCAGATAGACAGCGTTCAGGCAGGTTCGAAAGGTATACTTATATTTGTCATAATCTTCCTTTACCTTGGCCTCCATCCCAGGGGACATTGCGGTCCCCAGGATCATAGGAATGCGGTGTTGGGCGACTACGTCCATGCACGCGATTGCCGCTTCGGAACGAAACGACCCGAACACGATGAAATCCGCTTTATCCTCCAGGATCACCTTTTTATGGGCGCGGATGACGTCGGCCACCGGGACCCCGGGCTCAGCACCTCGTGCATCTATAGGGATTACCTTGAACGGCCTCTTCTCTCCTCCAACCGCCACCCCGCCGGCATTGTTGATCTCATCCACCGCTAGGTTGACGCAAAACAGCCCCTCCTTGCCTTCCAAAAATCCTAAGGAGGTGGGAACACCCAGGATTATGGGCTCCTGGGCCCGCACAGGTGAAGGCCCCCCACTAAGGAGCAGCGGCAAGACAAACATTGCCAGCAACAGTAAACAAAGGCTTCTTTTCATCACCTACCTCCTTTTCAGTGAGCGCCGGTTTTCAGTCTGCCCGGCCGCCCGATTCCCAGGACTTTATTGAAATACGGATGACCCGCAGAGCAGTCTCTGCAATGGATATGCCGTTACAATACCAAGGGTCTGAACGCCTTGAAATCACTGCCTTCGAAGCCGGGTTTACCTCGATCTATGCGTTGAACCCTTTGTTTCGATCGGTAACACTAAATCTTAAAACCATCCTATGACCAGAGCGACTTGCTGCAGAAAAACTATTATTATAAGGATGTTGTTTAAGGTGTTACCAAATGTAACATGCGGCAGCCCGGAGGTGTTACCCTTTAGGGCAATGTGGAGGCGGCCTTCAGTCTTTGGGGGAGCTCGATTTCGCCTTCTGCAATGGACTCAGGGTAGACCACCCGTCTGGTCCCCTCCGGACTCCATTGTATTGCGCAGGCCAAAGACTCCTTTCCAGGGTCGGTGCCGTAGACAACCTGGTGGCCGCGATGAAAGCGTATTCTACCCATGGCCCCGGGCCGATCGGTCTTTTCCAGTTCGGCTGCCAGGGCGTCGGGCTCGAGCCCTCCCGCCCTTTCGATGGCCTCGGCGAGGACAAAGACCGCTTCATAGGCGGGTGCCGGGCCGTGCCCGGCCTCTATGGCCTTTTCGTAGCGCCTATGGTAGGCCTCGTAGAAATCCCTTGATGGAGGATAGGCCTCGGAAGGGACATTCCCCAGCTCAAAAACCAGATTCAGTGCTCCTGCGATGGAACCTCCAAAGGTGTCCCAAGCGCCTGGGCCCACCATGGGGGAGATGAATCCGGAAAGGAGCATATCCGCCCCCGCCTGGTTCCATTGCTTGACCAGCATCTCGCTCTCAGGCATATCAAAGACCGGCAGCAGCACCTGAGCCCCTTTCTGTTTCGCCTTTTCAATGCTTTTGGAAAAATCCGAAGCGCCTGAGGGATATACATCCATCCCCAGGACCTCCCATCCCGAACCCTCCAGGTAAAGCTTTATCAACATGGAGACAGTGCCCCTTGTCCAGGCCACATCCTGGTTCATCACGTAGACACGGCCCAATCCATGCTTCTCCTTCAAGAACTTCATGATCCCGATCAGGTACTCCGCCAGATATTTGGAGTTGAGGCCCAGCCTGAAGGAATGGCGGTATCGCCTGGAGCGTATCACCATCTCCTCTGAGGCCGCTGTCATGGCTATGGTTCCCAGCACAGGGATCCTGTGCCGGGCGATTGCATCCATCCCGGCCAATAAGGCCTCTGACCGGAAAAAGCCGACCAGGACCGCGTCCAAGTTCTTTTCGACAATGAAGCGTTCGAATTCAGCGACCGCAGCCTCCACGGGCGTACCCGGCACGGCATCGGCGAGATCAGCGGACTCCAGCCTGATCAGGCGCTTGCCTCCCCCCACGCTCACTCCCCCGCGGCGGTTTAGCTCTTCTACCGCAAGCCTGACTGCGTTCAGGCTCTCCCGCCCTTCCAGCGAAGTCAATGTGGTGGCCACCCCTACAACAACCTGATCCGACCCAAATGCACGGTCCGGCTCCGGTCCAAGGCCCCTATTCAACAAGGCTGCCGCTGAAAGAAAAACAAAGATGGTGCGACTCAACAG
>JBKHIW010000161.1:0-5030 GCA_046538465.1 Desulfobacteraceae bacterium
CGCCGAGACCGTGCTCCCCACTCCTTACGGAGAGTTTAGAGCCATCGCCTTTAAGAATGATATAGACGACTACGAGCATATTGCACTGGTTAAGGGTGAAATCGACCCGGACAAGGAGACCCTGGTGCGGGTTCACTCCCAGTGTTTGACCGGCGACGTTTTCGGCTCCTACCGTTGTGACTGCGGCGCTCAGCTGCAGGCGGCCATGCAGAGGGTGCAGGCCGAGGGGCTGGGGGTAATCCTGTATATGCAGCAGGAAGGCCGGGGTATAGGGCTGGTGAACAAGATCAAGGCCTACGCTTTACAGGACCAGGGCCGGGACACCGTGGAGGCGAACGAGGAGTTGGGGTTCAAGCCGGACTTGAGGGACTACGGGGTGGGGGCGCAGATCCTGGTCGCCCTGGGAGTGCGGAAAATGCAGCTCATGACCAACAATCCCAAGAAGATCAAAGGACTCGAGGGCTACGGCCTGGAGGTGACCGGGAGGGTGCCGCTGGAGACTGAACCCAGGCCGGAGAACAGGAAGTATCTGCTGACCAAGTGTGAGAAGCTTGGTCACCTGATGAAGATCAGCGGTTTGTCTGATGGAGATCGATGAAGAAAGGGGGAGTTCAGATGCCCAGGGTGCTGGAAGGCGTTATTTCAGCCGAGGGTTTTAAGTTTGCCGTGGTGGTCAGCCGTTTCAACGACTTCATCTGCTCCAAGCTGGAGCAGGGTGCGGTGGACGCACTGGTGCGACACGGGGCTTTGGATCAAGATGTCACCGTGGTAAAGGTGCCCGGTGCTTTTGAGATCCCGCCTACGGCCAAGCGTCTCTCCGCGAGCGGCAGGTATGATGCGGTGATTTGCCTGGGGGCGGTGATACGTGGAGCCACGCCTCACTTCGACTACGTAGCCGCCGAGGTCTCCAAGGGGATAGCTCAGGTCTCTTTGGACGGCGCTGTACCTGTTTCTTTCGGGGTCTTGACCACGGACGACCTGGAGCAGGCCATTGAAAGGGCCGGGTCCAAGGCGGGCAACAAGGGCTGGGATGCGGCTGTGGCCGCCATGGAGATGGTCAATCTCCAGGGGCTGATAGATAAAGGCTGAAAAGGGCGCTGAACCAAGGCGGCATGGGAGCGAGACGGCGTGCCAGAGAATTGGCGCTTCAGGTCCTTTTTCACCTGGAGTACAGCCCTGGAGACCCGGAGGCGGCTTTTGAGCTGCTTTGCGGGAACTTCCATGTACCCGAGGAGGGATTGGATTTTGCCAGGGGGATTGTGCTTGGGGTGACGACCAACCTGGCGGAACTCGACCGTCTGATCAGGGAGGCATCGAGAAACTGGCGTCTGGAGCGCATGTCGCGTGTTGACCGGAATATTCTCAGGATGGCCGCCTATGAGTTGGTCTTCGCGCCGGACATCCCTCCCAGGGCGGCCATGGACGAGGCGGTGGAGTTGGGCAAGCGGTACGGATCAGAGGATTCGGCCGCTTTTATCAACGGGGTGTTGGACCATATCTACAACAAACGACAAGAAGTCCTGGAGCAATGAAGCTGGACCTGCGTTTCTCTGAAAGACCAGTGGAGAGCCTGTGGTGCCAGGCGATAGCGGCCTTGGTCCCCCAGCGCACCTTTTTGGCCCAGGGAGTGTTGGCTTCGTTGGACGCCAAGTTGGGAGGTTTTTTGGCTCGCCTGGAAGAGAAGGGGTTTTGGACGGGTGAATATGGAGAGAATCTGCTGGTCGCCTCCCAGGGGATGATAAAGGCGGACAAGATCTTGCTGGCCGGCCTGGGTCCCTCTGAGTCCTGCAGCCTGGAGTGTGTGGTCGGCCGGGCGGCCGAGGTAGGCTCAGCGCTGGTGAAGCTGCGAGCTCAGGACCTCGGGGTACACATCCCTGTGATGGAAGGGCGGGAGCAAGAGTATCCGGAGTGTGTGGAGGATTCGGTCCGTGCCATTGTAGGGCCCTACATTTCCGCCCACGGAGACGAGGCGGACTTCCTGGTAAAGGCGGTTCTCACAGTGGAGCGCTACTTCTGGGGGCGGATCACGCCGGCGGCGGAGAGACTGAGGGTGGAGCTCGAGCAGGCAACAGATATATCTGTAGTAGTGGAAAGAGAAAAAAGAGAGGCGATGGGGTACTGATCCCCGGGCCGTTGATATAGGCGAGAAGAGGAGCTATGAAGTACGAACCGCAGGAAGTGGAGCGCAAGTGGCAGGAATACTGGGAGCGAAACCGGCTGTTCAGGGTGGAGGAGGACCCGAGCAAAGAGAAGTATTACCTGTTGGAGATGTTTCCCTACCCCAGTGGAAAGATTCATATGGGGCATGTGAGGAACTACACCATTGGAGACGTGGTCGCCCGCTACAAGAGGATGCGGGGCAAGAACGTGCTCCATCCCATGGGTTGGGACGCCTTCGGCCTGCCTGCCGAGAACGCTGCGTTGGAGAACAACACTCACCCGGGCAGGTGGACCTATGAGAATATCTCCCACATGAAGGCCCAGCTCAAACGCATGGGCTTCAGCTATGACTGGGATCGGGAGTTCGCCACCTGCGATCCTGAGTACTACCGCTGGGAGCAGCTGGTCTTCCTGGAGATGTATGAAAGAGGCTTGGCATACAAGCGAAAGACTTATGTGAACTGGTGCGAAAGCTGCCAGACCGTGCTGGCCAAAGAGCAGGTGGAAAACGGTTGTTGCTGGAGGCATCCGGACCAGGAAGTGACCCTGAAAGAGATGGAGAGTTGGTTCTTCAAGATAACGGATTACGCAGAGGAGATCCTGGAGAACTGCGACAAGCTGCCCGGGTGGCCCGAGCGGGTTCTCACCATGCAAAAGAACTGGATCGGAAAGAGCCACGGGGCCATCATCCGTTTTCCAGTAAAGGACTCGGACCGGGAAGTGGAGGTATATACCACCAGGCAGGATACGATTTTCGGCGCCACGTTTATGTGTTTTGCCCCTGAGCACCCCATGCTCAAGGACCTGGTGCGGGGGACTGAGCAGGAGAAGGAGGTCCTGGACTTTGTGGACCGCACTCTCAAGATGGACAACTATGTCCGGACCGCAGAGCAGACGGTCAAGGAGGGTGTGTTCACGGGCCGGTACTGTCTCAATCCGGCCACAGGCGAGGAAATCCCGATTTACGTAGCAAATTTCGTGCTTTATGAGTACGGAACCGGCGCAGTCATGGCAGTGCCCACCCATGACCAACGGGACTTTGAATTCGCCAAGAAGTACGGCCTCAGGCTGAAGGTGGTGATCCGGCCCGAGGATCAAGCCTTGGACGAGGCCTCCATGTCCGAGGCCTATGACGGTGAGGGGTTGCTGGTCAATTCCGGCCCCTTTAACGGGCAGCACAACCTGGAGGCCCTGGAGAGCATTGCGGATTGGCTGGAGTCAAAGGGTATGGGCTACCGCACTGTAAACTACCGGCTCAGGGACTGGAACATATCCCGCCAGAGGTACTGGGGCGCACCCATCCCCATCATATATTGCGACCGCTGCGGCACGGTACCGGTGCCCAAGGAGGAGCTGCCGGTCAAGCTGCCCTTGGACCTGGAGATGCGCCCGAACGGCGGCTCTCCTCTACCCTTTGAACCGTCGTTCTACCGGGTGACATGCCCGATTTGCAAAGGCGAGGCCCGGCGGGAGACTGACACCATGGACACATTTGTGGAGTCCTCTTGGTATTTCGACCGGTATGCCTGCCCTGACTATGATAAGGGGCCGTTGGATCCGGAGCGGGTGAGATACTGGATGCCCGTGGATCAGTACATAGGGGGAATAGAGCATGCGATTCTCCACCTCCTTTACTCCAGATTCTACACCAGGGTGCTAAGGGACTTGGGATACCTGGAGGTGAGCGAGCCCTTCACCAACCTGCTCACCCAGGGAATGGTGTGCAAGGAGACCGAGTCCTGCCCTGTTCACGGCTATCTCTATCCGAATGAGGTCGAGGACGGCAGATGCAGGCGGTGCGGGGCGGAGGTGGTGACCGGCGGCACTGTTAAGATGAGCAAATCCAAGAGAAACGTCATCGACCCCCAGGAGATGGTGGACCGCTATGGGGCGGATACGGTCAGGATGTTCTGCCTGTTCGCCAGCCCGCCTGAGCGGGACCTGGAGTGGAGCGAGCAGGGAGTGGAGGGATCCCACCGGTTCCTCAACCGGGTCTGGAAACTCGTTATGGACAACCTGGCCCCGCTTAGGTCCACCGCGGTCTTTGAGGGCAGGTCAAGGCTCCCCGACCACCTGGCCGTGCTCCGTAGGAAGACGCACCGGACCATCAGGAAAGTGACCTCGGATATCGAGGACAGGTTTCATTTCAATACCGCGGTGAGCGTGGTAATGGAGCTTGTAAACGAAGTGAGCAGGCTCGCCGGGGAACAGGATCATGAGGACCGGCTGGCCTGGTCGGTCCTGAGGGAGGCAGTGGAGGCCGCTGTGGTTCTACTCTCTCCGGTGGTCCCTCATATCGCAGAAGAGCTCTGGGAGACGCTTGGCCACCAGGACAGCCTCCTTGAAGTTCCTTGGCCTTCCTATAGTAAAGAGGCCTTGAAAGAGGAGACCCGGCTGATAGTGCTTCAGGTAAACGGCAAGGTGAGGAGCCGGGTTGAGCTGCCCGCCGACATTGGACCGGAGGAGCTGGAAAAGGCTGCCCTGGCCGATGAAAAGGTCCGGAGATTTGTGGGGGAAAAGCCTGTACGCAAGGTCGTGGTGGTACCGGAGAAGCTGGTCAACGTAGTGGTATAAGGACAGGGCGGTGGTGATATGAGACTGCTTTCGAGGCGCTTGAGGCTGAAAGCGGCGGGTGTCTGGGTCTCGGCGCTGGTTCTCCTTATAGGGGCATACGGCTGCGGCTATCAGATGCGTGCTGACGGCAGACCCGTAGGAGTGAAGATTCGGAGCCTGGCCGTGCCCATGATAAGCAGCACTTCTTCCGACCTTGCGTTTGAGTCGGATTTCACCCGGGCCATGCGAGAGGAGTTCACGAACAACGCCCGAGTGCCGATACGGCCGACGGAAGAGGCCCACATGGTGCTGACGGG
>JBKHIW010000162.1:0-5015 GCA_046538465.1 Desulfobacteraceae bacterium
TCGGTTGAAAAAATGGCCGGCTTCGCCCCTGTGGGTATAGCTGGATGGAGCGTGGGCGTCACCCAGGACAAAAAAGAATTTCTTGCCCAGGCCGTCAACATCCGCAACGGGACCATGATTTTTGGCGGGGTATTCTTGGGAATCACCGTGATCTGTGTCTTCTTCTTCGCCAGGAGCATCACCCGCCCCATCAACCGGATAATAGCCGGGCTCAACGACGGCGCAG
The DNA here is from genome assembly GCA_046538465.1 of Desulfobacteraceae bacterium. Lineage (GTDB taxonomy): Bacteria > Desulfobacterota > DSM-4660 > Desulfatiglandales > HGW-15 > CAZYJR01. The sequence goes on from JBKHIW010000162.1 coordinate 227, forward strand.
AGCAGGTGGCCTCGGCCTCCTCCCAGGTCTCTACCGCCAGCCAATCCCTGGCCGAAGGGGCTTCGGAGCAGGCCTCATCCATTGAAGAGACCTCGTCCTCCTTGGAGGAGATGGCCTCCATGACCAGGCAGAATGCGGATCACGCCAATGCCGCGGACAATCTGATGAAGGAGGCCAAAAAGAGCGTGGAAAAAGCGGATACATCGATGAGCGAGCTCACCGCCTCCATGGTGGAGATCTCCAAGGCAAGTGATGAAACCTCCAAGATTATAAAGACCATAGACGAGATCGCCTTCCAGACCAATCTGCTCGCACTGAATGCAGCGGTGGAGGCGGCAAGGGCCGGGGAAGCCGGAGCCGGCTTTGCCGTGGTGGCCGACGAGGTGAGGAACCTGGCCATGCGCGCGGCCGAGGCCGCAAAGAACACCTCCAGCCTGATTGAGGACACCACCAAAAAGGTCAAGAGTGGGTCCGAGCTGGGGGAAAAGACCAACTACGAGTTTTCCGAGGTGGCTGAGAACGCAGCCAAGGTGGCGGAGCTGCTCGGTGAAATAGCTGCCGCATCCAATGAGCAGGCCCAGGGCATCGAGCAGGTGAACAAGGCCGTGGCTGAAATGGACAAGGTCGTGCAGCAAAACGCCGCCACGGCCGAGGAGTCGGCCAGCGCGGCAGAAGAGATGAACGCCCAGGCCGAGCAGATGAAAGGCATGGTGTCCGAACTGGTATCCGTGGTCGGAAGGGCGGCTGACAAGGCGGCTTCTTTGAAGCAAAGAGCGGTGGAAAGGGCCCGAAGCGGCGGAGACCGGAGGGAGGCTCCGGACAAGAGAAGGATCGGCTCCGGGGAGAACAGGCCCGTCCCTGCGGCCGCGAAAAAGGAAGTGCACCCGGGGCAGGTGATACCTATGGATGAGAAAGACTTTCAGGATTTTTAGCCCGACCCGGGAGATAACCTTAGCTGTGAGGAAGCCGGCCCTTTGGGGCCGGCTTTTCATTAATGGAGGCGAGAGGTGATTTATCGTTTCCAGGTTGATACCAAGGATATCCGGATTTATAATTTATTACATGAAATTGTTATGGAACCCGGGCTTGGTATGGTTCTTCTTGCCGGCGGTCTTGACAGCCGCAACGGCCGTATTCCCCTGCCCGGGACAATGTGAATCCAAAGGAGTGGTCGAGGGTCGTATGACGCATACAAAACAACTCTCAGAAGAGGAAGGCAGGGAGCTGATCAAGCTCGCCCGCAATACCATAGAGACGCACCTCATGGGGAGAGACGCCCCAGCGGAAAAAGAAATGGAGGCGTCCCCGAAGTTTTCGGAAAAACGGGGAACATTTGTGACTCTCACCATTGACGGGGCCCTTAGGGGGTGTATCGGCCATATTGCGCCACAGGAATCCATCTTGGAAGGGGTCAAGGAGAACGCCCTTAATGCCGCTTTTCGCGATCCAAGGTTCCGCCCGCTAAACCGGGAAGAATTGGACCGAATCAAGGTGGAGGTCTCCATCCTGACCGAACCTCAGCCCTTGCAGTACAAGGACTCGGCCGATCTGCTCAAACAGCTTCAAAAAGACGTGGACGGGGTGATAATCCGCAAGGGGCGACATCAAGCCACTTTTCTCCCCCAGGTATGGGAACAACTCCCGAACAAGGAGGCCTTTCTGGAGCATCTGTGCCTTAAGGCCGGCCTCAGCCCGGACGCCTGGAGGCATGGGGACCTGGAGGTCATGACCTACCAGGTTCAGGCCTTCGAGGAATAACCAGCAGTTTTTACCTAGGGCAAGCGGGAGCTGATGGACAAACTCCGAGGCCTGATCCTGTGGTCGGTGATCGGCGCCGGCCTATCCACGGTCCCTGCTCAATTGCTGGTGGTCCGGGAGTTCCTGGATCAGTTCCACGGGAATGAGATAACCATATCCTTGGTCCTGTGCTGCTGGCTTCTGCTCACAGGGGCGGGGAGCCTTGCGGCCAAACCGGTAAAGAGGCCTGGAGTCGGTCTCTATGCCTTCCTCTGCCTTATTCTTGCTGTTTGGCCCCTTGCACAGCTGGTAGGAATCCGATTGGCCAGAGATCTGGCCTTCGCCCACGGTGCCGCCCCCGGATTCTACGGCATTTTGCTCTTCGTGGTGGGCACAACCGCCCCTTACTGCCTGCTTGCGGGTTTCATCCTTCCCTGCGCCCTGTCTGCGGTCAGGGCTCGGGGCTTCTCGCTTTCATCGGGTGGGCTGTATATCACTGACAGCATAGGAGATATCGCCGGGGGCGCGGCTTTCAGCTTTCTGCTGGTCTACTGGCTGCGGCCCTTCGAGGCGGTGGTGGCCACTTCGGTGGTGCTGGCGGCCGCCGCTTTGGTCCTGTTGGCAGCGGCGAGGAAAATTTTCCTGGTTGGAGCCGGGGCCGTGCTGGGCGCCGCCTTGGTGTTTCTGGGGACTGATCAGGGCTTTGAGCTAAATACTTTGGAGTGGCGGTACGGTGAGATAGTGCGGTACGAGGAGTCCCCCTACGGCAGAGTGGTGGTCACCCAAGAGGGCTCGCAGTATACCTTTTGGGAGTCAGGTGTCCCATTGACCACGGGCGACGAAACGGCGGACCTGGAGGAGCGGATCCATTATCCCTTGAGCCAGCTGGACCGGGTGGAGAGTGTGCTGCTGGTCTCCGGCGGCATAGGAGGGGCACTGGGCGAGGTGGAGAAATACCGGCCGCGGGAGATCGACTACGTGGAGCTCGACCCGGCGGTCACCAGGGCTGCCGCCGAGTTGGGGCTGCTGGGGCAAGTCCCCGGGCTCTCTATCAAGAACATCGACGGCCGCCGCTATGTGCGCGGGACCGACAAGACCTATGACGCTGTGATAATGGATCTGCCTGATCCGGATACGTTTCAGGCGAACCGCTTTTTCACCTCCCGGTTCTTCAGCATGGTCCGGGAGCGGCTGCGCCCCGGCGGAGTGTTTTCGTTCGGTTTGGATTATTATCCGAACTACTTGAGCGAGGAGATGCGCTGCAAGATCTCTTCCATCTACAATACCGCGGCCCTCCATTTTGACAACGTGCTCATGCTTCCCGGGGAAAAGGTTTATTTCCTCTGCAGGAGCGGCCCGTTGAGCAGCAGCATCCCTGAGCGCCTTGAGGATCTGGGCATTTCGACCACCTATATTAAAGGCTACTACCACGGCAATGTGAGCCCGGAGCGGATCAAGATGTTAAGGGACGCCCTGGATCCCGACGAGGCGGTGAACACGGACTTCCAACCCCGGGTCATGAGTCTGGTCTTCCAGGAGTGGTTCAAGAAACACCATACCTCGCCTGTTCCTTTCCTGGCCGTTCTTGGGGTCTTGACCTGCCTCTACATGGTCTTTATGAAAAGGGAGGAGTACACCCTTTTTACCACCGGCCTTGCCACCATGGGAATAGAGATGGTGGTGGTCTTCACCTTCCAGGTCCTCCACGGCTACGTGTACTTGGAGATAGGGGCCATAGTAACCGCGTTCCTGGCCGGGCTGCTGCCGGGTGCGGCGGCCGGAAAGCTCTGGCAGAGTGCGGGGGCTCGAAACAAGGTCTTGTTCGCCGATGCAGCGCTTATTTTGGGAGCGGGGGCTTACTACGTATGGCTGCACTACGGCGTGGTTGATCTCCACCCCAGATGGTTTCTGGTATACGGGTTCTGTTTTTCGTTTTTCTGCGGCTTCCAGTTCCCTGCGGCCGCTGAGCTGATAGGGGAGGAAAAGAGCCCGGCTGCGGGCTGTCTTGCCGCCGATCTGGCCGGTGCAGCCATAGGGACTTTGGCGGTGGGGGCTCTCCTGATTCCCCTTATGGGTATCAAGGCCGCAGCCGGTGCCTTGATCCTGGTAAAGGCATCGAGCAGTGCCTTGATACTCATCGGAGGCCGGGGCCGCATCCGGTTTAGCGGCTCGGGCTGAAGACCCGGGCATTGCAGAGAAGACTCGATTGACGTAACCTGTGCTCTTATGGAAGCAGTGATGACCAGAAAGGAGTTCTTGCGCACCGTGGCCCTGGGGGTCCCCGGGCTGCTCTGCGGAGCCGCCCTGCCTGCATGGCCCGGGGAGGCTGATCCGTGCAAGGGCAGCGTCAAGGGAGAGATATCCAGAGGTGCCGCGCCGTCTGAGCCATGGAAGTGGTCCATTGAGGCCTTTCACTATGAAACCTACGGGAAAAAGGTCCAGTGCCTCGTTTGCCCGAACAGGTGCATGCTCTCGCCCGGGGACAGGAGCATCTGCCACTCCAGGGTGAATATAGGGGGCAGGCTTTACTCCCTGGCCTATGGAAACGCCTGCGCGGTCCATATAGACCCTATAGAGAAAAAGCCCCTGAATCATTTCCACCCCGGCACCTCGGTCTTTTCCATCGCATCGGCCGGGTGCAACCTGAGGTGTCTTAATTGCCAAAATTGGGAGGTTTCCCAGCGAAGGCCCGAAGAGTTGCGGCATGAGGAGCTCTTCCCCGAGGCTGTGGTCGAGACTGCGTCCGAGAATAACGCTCCATCCATAGCTTACACCTATTCCGAACCGGTGACCTTTTATGAGTACATGTTCGAGACGGCCAGGCTGGCCAGGGAGGCCGGAATCAGAAACGTCCTGGTCTCCAACGGCTACATCAACCGCAAGCCCTTGGAGAGCCTAGCCGAATATCTGGACGCGGCCAATATCAATCTCAAGTCCTTTAAAGACCGTATCTACCAGTGTTTGAACGGCGGCAGGCTGGAGCCGGTGCTGCGGACCCTCCGCACCCTTCACGAGCGCGGGGTTTGGCTGGAGATCACCACCCTGGTGGTGC
>JBKHIW010000163.1:0-5013 GCA_046538465.1 Desulfobacteraceae bacterium
CTAGACTACACCCTAAGGAATGCACGTCCCAGGCTGTTTCTGTTCGGGGAGCAATATACCGATATTGTAAAGTCATTGGGGCTGGACCAGGATTTGCCGTTGATGCTCAGCGCGGTGCTCAGGGATGGAGAAGACCGGGGGACCGAAGGGCTTGATGCCGGGCGGTTTTTGGATTACAGGACGAGCGTGGCCGCCTTTGAAGGGCAAAAGCCCTTTCTCACTCAGTCGCTGGGCCCGGCCGACCCGGAGGAGCCTCATGTGATCATGTATACCTCGGGTACCACCGGTCGGCCCAAGGGCGCGGTCTTGAGTCACAGGAAGACCTTTTTCAACTGCTTGAATGCAGATATTTTTTTCAAGCTCCATTTCGACGATGTGATGCTCGTCGTCCTCCCTCTCTTTCACTCCGGCGGGCTGTTCATACAGGCTTCCCCCATGATCTACAAAGGGGCTACCATGGTCATCCACCCCAAGTTCGATGCGCAGCTTACTTTCAGTGATATAGAGCGCTACAGGGTGACCAAGTTCCTGGGCGTCCCCACGGTATACCGATCGCTCCTGCAGGTCGCTCCGGAGGAGCGGGGAGATATCAGCTCTCTTCAGGTTTGTGCAATCGGGGGCGAAAAAACCACTCCGACGCTGCTAAAACAATGCAGTCAGGCGGGATTTCCTTTGCGCCAGATAATGGGGCAGACCGAGACCTCGATACTCCTATGGGCCTCGGAGGAGGATTCCCTTAGAAAGCCCGGGACTGTGGGGAGGCCTGTTTTTCACGCTGAAGTGGAGATAGTGGACCGGGCTGGGAGGCGGGTCGCACCCGGCGAAGTGGGCGAGATCGTGGTTCGAGGGTCGATAATGATGAAGGAGTACTGGCAGGACCCTGTTCACACTGAAGAGACGATCAAGAATGGATGGCTCTATACCGGAGACCTGGCCAAAAAAGACGAGGAAGGATATTTTTATCTCGTTGATCGGGCAAAGGACATGTATATCTCCGGGGGAGAGAATGTCTATCCCGCTGAGGTTGAGCGGGTTCTAAAGGAGCATCCGGATATAGATGAGGTGGCCGTTGTTGGGGTCCCTGACGAGATCTGGGGCGAGATCGGGGTGGCTTACGTAATCTCTGGAAGAGATAAGCCTATTACGGCCGAGGAGCTGGCCGGGTTTTGCAACGGATGCCTGGCGCGGTATAAGTGGCCTAAGAAGGTGGTCATGTGTACTGAATTCCCGAGGACGTCCCTGGGGAAGGTCAGGAAGAATCTGCTGGCAGGGACTAACCCGTAAGAGATACGTGGAATGAGGTTTTTGGCCATAGATGTGGGTGCCGGGACCATGGACCTCTTGTTCTATGATCAGGAGGATGGGTCCCAGTACAAGGCCGTGGTCAAGTCCCCGGTGCGGCTCTTGGCCGAGCGGATCGAGTCTGCGGAGGGGGACCTCCTGATCGACGGCTGTGAGATGGGCGGAGGCCCGGTGACTGAGGTCCTGAGACGCAGGGCCCGGGAATGCAGCGTGGTGATGTCTCGATCATCGGCGCTCACATTGAACCATGACCTTGAAAAAGTGCGCTCTTGGGGGATAAGGGTGGTCGAGGACTCCGAGGCTCAGGCGGTGATAGAAAAGGGGGGAGGGGCGTTTCGGCGCGTCTCCCTGATGGATGTTGATCCAGAGAGAATTAGATCCATAGTGGAGTGCTTCGGCGTGGGGCTCGAGTTCGACGTTGTGGGGGTCTGCGGCCAGGACCATGGCGTGCCGCCTGCCGGCACAAGCCACCTCGATTACCGGCATAGCCTTTTTAAGGCCGCTTTGGACAAAGACCCTTTTGCCCATTCCCTTGTATACGGCATACATGAGATCCCGCACACCCTGAGCAGGCTGAGGGCGATAGCCCTCAGTGCGAGCCTGCTTCCCGCCCGAGAGGTAATGGTTATGGACAGCGGCATGGCAGCGATATGCGGGGCTTCTACGGATCCTCATGCAAGAGGGAAGACAAGGGTTGTGGTCGTGGATGTGGCCACATCCCATACCCTGGCTGCCGCTCTTGAACAAGGCCGGATAGCCGGTCTGGTGGAGTATCACACCAGGGACCTGACAAGGGAGCGTTTGGAAGAAATCATTGTCGCGTTGGCCGATGGAGAGGTCGACCATGCACGGGTGCTCGAAGAGGGCGGACATGGGGCGTACATGCGGACAGCACTGGGCATGGACTCTGTAGAGACCATCCTGGCCACCGGACCCAAAAGGGGGCTCCTTGAAGGGTCCCGACTTCCGATCGTCTGGGGGGCCCCGTTGGGGGACAACATGATGACAGGGGCTTGGGGAGTGATCCAGGCGGTTTTACGGAACAAGGGAAGATGACCTATGCCCGAGCTTCCGGATGATATCGAAGTGTTCATACAGGATCTGGACGCGACTTCCGCCTGTTTCCGCCCCCGCTGCCAAGGCTGAAGACCCCCCTGATGGACTCCACTACTCGTTTTGCAGTTTGCCCGTCCCAGAGCTCCGGGATGCTTCCCTTAGACCTGCGTCCCTCCAGGATTTCATCCACACGGGCCGGCAGTTCCTCCAAAGTGCACAGCCGGTTTGTACCCTGGGTCACGGTTATGGGGCGCTCCGTGTTGGGCCGCAGTGTCAAGCAAGGAATCCCCAGGTAAGTGGTTTCTTCCTGGATGCCGCCTGAGTCCGTGACTGCGAGACCTGCGTTGAATATCAGGTTCATGAATTCAATGTAGCCGAGCGGGGCAACGCAGTGAATGGAAGGGGCTTTTTCCAGGAGTTGCATCAGGCCGTAGTCCAGGAGGTTTTTGCGCGTGCGGGGATGGACCGGGAAGATGAGCTCGGTTTTCCGCGATACCTGTTGCAGGAGTGTGCAGGCCTTTTTGAGCACGGCCGGGTCGTCCACATTTGCGGGCCGGTGCAGGGTGACCACGCAGTAGTTTTTTTGGCTCAGGCCGTAGTCGGCAAAGACCGGACGGGCCTCTATGGTGCTGCGGAGCATCTCCAGGGAGTCGATCATGATGTTTCCGACGCGGGTTATTCTCTCCTGCGGGATCCCTTCCCGCAGGAGATTCTCGTCGCCGTCCTGTGAAGGAGTCCAAAGGATATCAGCCAGGGCGTCGGTGACCACTCTGTTGATTTCTTCCGGCATACTGCGGTCAAAGGAGCGGAGACCCGCCTCCAAGTGGGCCACCCGCACTCCCAGTTTGACCGCCGCCAGCGTGGCGGCTGCGGTGGAATTCACATCGCCGACTACAACTACCAGGGCCGGGGGGGTATCCATGAGGATTTTCTCGTAGGCCATCATCACCCGTCCGGTCTGTTCGGCATGAGAGCCGCTGCCTACGCCCAAATGGACGTGAGGCTCAGGAAGGCCTAGGTCCCGGAAAAAGGCCTCGGACATGTTAAGGTCGTAGTGCTGGCCGGTGTGGACGATTATAGGCTCGGCCCAGCGCTCTTGCCTGAGCGCATGATATAAGGGCGCGATCTTCATGAAATTGGGACGGGCGGCGGCGATCAAATGAATTGGTTTTTTCATCTGTTCCCGGACTCCTTCCATCAAAAAAGGCCCTTCAGCGGCCTGAGTGCGCGGCCGCTGCATAGACTGAGACAAGACGGTAATTCCCCAAGGTTTCAAAATCAAGCCTTAAGGGCGGAAAGCCGGGTAAATCGCCTGAGGAACGAGCCTATGGAGGCCCGAAGGCCTTGAATATAGGTCTAAAGGGATTAATTTTATATTAACATGTAAAGTTTATTTTCCTAGGAGTGTGGATATGTTTGAGCAAGGAGTGATCAGGCCGCCGGGAGAAGCCTCCAGCCTGCTTGTTCGGGTGACGCGGAACTGTCCCTGGAACCGCTGCCTTATTTGTCCTGCATACAAGGGCAAGGAGTTTTCCAGAAGAAGTGTTGAGGAGGTCAGGCAAGACATCGACGAGATGGCGGAATTTTACGGACCTCGCAAGGATGCCTTTACATCCGCCTTTTTACAGGATGCCGATTCCCTGATACTTCCAACCGATGAACTCGTTGAGATAATCGGTTATATTAGAGAGAAATTTCCTTCCGTGGAGAGAGTGACGACCTATGCCCGCGCAAAATCAATGAAAAAGAAGGGTGATGATCAGTATCAAAGGCTCAAACAAGCCGGCCTCTCGCGCATCCACACGGGTCTGGAGAGCGGGTCTGCAAAAGTGCTCCAGCTTATCCAGAAGGGCAACACCCCTGAAGATATCCTCGAAGGGGGGGTGCGCGTGCGGGAGTCGGGCATTTCTCTTTCCGAGTACATAATGCCGGGTGTTGGAGGGAAAGCGCTGAGTAAAGAGCACGCCCTGGAGACCGCCGCGATTCTGAATAGGATCAGGCCGGATTTTATCCGGGTGAGGAGTTTTGCCGTACACCCTATGTCCCCGCTCCGGCGAATGGCGGATGAAGGAAGATTCGAGTTGATGAATGATGAGGAAGTGGTGGAGGAGATACGGCTCCTGCTTGCTAACCTGGATGAGATGCCTTCCTATTTCCGGTGTGCTGATTTCAGCCTGAACTTGTTGATGCAGGTAGACGGCCGTCTGGACCGGGACAAAGAGGCCATGCTCCAGGAGCTGGACAGGTTCCTCGGGTTGAGTAAGGAGAAGCAGCAGGCCTACATCCTCCTGCAGAGAAGCTATCCGGGCATGAGGCCGCTGGATATTTTGGAAGACCAAGGCCTTTTGGAAAAGCTGAAGGCGCATATCAAAGAGCTGGAGAGCAGGGAGCAGGGAGGATTCGAAAAATATATCCACGTGCTCAAGTCTTACCAGCTCCCCCAGCCCCAGACTGAATCCTGGGCATAGAAAGGAACAGCGGGGGGTGAAGCGGTGGTCCTGTTCAGGTTTTACGAAGAGCTTAATCGATTCATGCCTCCTGGGCGTAAGAGGAAAGATTTCGAGGTGTCTCTTTCGGACGGGACCTCAGTTTATCGAGCGATCAAGGATATGGGCGTACCCCCCGACGAGGTGGACCTGGTACTGGTAAACGGAG
>JBKHIW010000164.1:0-4996 GCA_046538465.1 Desulfobacteraceae bacterium
TCTGCTTTGATATGGGAGGCACCACGGCCAAGTCCTGCCTGATACAGGGAGGAGTGGCCGGAGTGGTGCCCACCTTTGAGGTGGGCCGGGTCCAGCGGTTCATGAAGGGGAGCGGCTTGACTATTCAGGTGCCGGTGGTCGACTTGATGGAGATAGGCGCCGGCGGAGGCAGCATTGCCAAGGTCAGCCGCATGGGCACGTTGCAGGTGGGCCCGGAGAGCTCGGGCGCTGATCCAGGCCCGGTATGCTACGGTCGGGGAGGAAAGGGCCCGGGTGTAACGGATGCCGATCTGCTGCTCGGCTACCTCGACGAGAATTACTTCCTGGGCGGCGAGATGAAGCTGGACAAGGAGGGTTCCCGCCGGGCGGTGGAGGAGCGGATAGCACAGCCCCTGGGGGTACCTTTCATCCAGGCGGTTTGGGGGATTCACGACCTCATCAACGAGACCATGGCGGCTGCGGCCAAGACCCACATCGCGGAAAAGGGAGGCAACCCCAATCTGGTGACCGTGGCCGCATTCGGCGGGGCCGGTCCGGTCCATGCCTATGGGCTGGCCAAGAAACTGGGAGCCCCCAGGCTCATAGTCCCGCCCAACGCAGGAGTGGGATCTGCACTGGGGTTTTTCACCGCGCCAAGGGCCTTCGACCTGGTGCGGAGCCACAAGGTTTCCTTGACGGATGCGGATTTCGGCGAGGTCGAAAGGATTTTCCAAGAGCTGGAAGAGGAAGGAGCCAGGACCCTTCAGGCCTCGGGATCGGTAGGCGATGTTCGGTACGAGCGCTCCGTGGATATGCGTTTCGTAGGCCAGGGATCCGAGACCAGCGTGGACCTCCCGGAGGCTGATTTTACCGAGGTGGCCAAAGAGACTGTCAGGGAGCGCTTCGACACAATATACAAGCGACTCTACGGGAGGACCTATCCGGACAGCCCGGTGGAGTTCATCAACTTCAAGGTGCGGGCCAAGTTGCCCGAGAGACTCCTCGAGCTGCCAAAGCTCAGGGGCTCCGGCAAGGTCGCGGATGCGGTCAAGGGTGAGCGGCAAGCCTTTTCAGGCCTTTCCAAGGAATTTATCCCTTGGGTGGTCTATGACCGCTATAAGCTTTTCCCGGGCGCCGAGTTCGAGGGTCCGGCGATTATCGAGGAGCGCGAGTCCACGGTGGTGGTTGGAGAAGACTCATCCGTACGGGTTGACGATTACGGATTCCTCTGGATAGAGCTGCCGCCCCAGGACTAGGATTTGATGTGGAACGAATAAGCCGCGGCTCCACGAAGGAGCCCTCTCCGGACCGTATGGAGGTAAGAGATCATGGGAGAAAAGTTTGACCCGGTCACCTTGGAGATCCTGTGGCGACGGCTGATCTCCATTGTTGACGAGGCCGACACCACTGTTTCCAGGACAGCTTTTTCCAGTCTGCTCCGGGATGCTCACGACTACACATGTATGTTCACGGATCGGAAGGGCCGGGAGCTTGCACAGGGGACCTTTGCCACTCCCGGGCAGTCAGGGGCCATGGCCCTTGGGATAAGGAGTTTGGTAAACCAGATTCCTCGAGAGTCCTATAAACCCGGAGATGTCTTTATAACCAACGATCCTTGGGCCCTAGCCGGGCATTTGAACGATGTCTGCGTGATGAGCCCCATCTTTCACAGGGGGGAGCTGGTGGCCTTCACTGCATGTGTCTTTCACCACTCGGACATAGGAGGCAGGGTATCCTCGGACAATCATGACGTCTTTGAAGACGGGCTGTTCATCCCCTTGATAAAGCTCGAGGACGGCGGCGATCTCAACCAGGGGGTCATTGAGATGATCCGCTGGAACGTGCGCACCCCGGATGAAGTGATAGGGGATATACGCAGCCAGATCGCCGCCAACCATGTTTGTGCAGAGAAGATCTCGCAGATGATGGACGAGTACCAGCTGGACAGTTTGGACGACCTGGCTGACGAGATAATAAGCCGCACCGAGCGGAGCATGCGCTCGGCCATCGCCGAGGTCCCGGACGGGGTGTACAGGGCCCAGGGGGTGGTGGAGCAGATGGAGGGCAAGGATGACGTGGTGATCAAGGTGGCCGTGGAGGTGAAAGGGGACGACCTGCTGGTGGACATGGACGGATCGTCTCCCCAGGTGGATTGGGGCGGCAACGTGGTATACAACTTCACCTACGCCTACGTCCACATGGCCATGAAGAGCATGTTCGATCCAGAAATACCCAACAATGAGGGCTGCGCCGCCCCCGTCACCCTGAAGGCCCCGGAGGGAAGCGTGGTCAACTGCAGGTTTCCGGCCGCTGTGGCAGCGCGCATGCAGATAGGCCATTTCGTCACAGAGATCATTTACCGGGCCATGGCTGAGGCGCTGCCCGATCGGGTCGTCGCCGGGAGCGGGGGGACGCCCGCCACCATGAACGTATTCTACGGCCGGAGGAACGACGGAACCCCATGGCACTCCGTAATCATCCGGGGAGGGGGCATGGGGGCGAGCTCTAGAAACGACGGCTACTACGACTACATTTTCCCGGCAAACGGCGCCAATACCCCGGTGGAGATCTTTGAGAGCGACACCCCCTTGATCGTGGAAAAGCGGGAGCTGATCCCGGATTCGGGCGGCCCCGGGGCCATGAAGGGGGGGCTGGGAAGGACCGTAGTCTTTCGTATACCTGATGACGAGTACGCCCCGATTCCGCCGGTCAACCTGGGCATTCAGTCCGGCCGTTTCCGATATCCGCCGGAGGGGCTCTTCGGCGGCCGCCCGGGAGCCCTTGCCCGCTTTCTGGTCAACGACCACCCGGGTAACCCCTATGGCTTGACCCGGCTTCAGCCGGGGGACGTGGTGGTTATGGACGCGGCCGGCGGCGGGGGGTACGGGAACCCGCTGGAGAGGGATCCTGAGCGGGTGGAGCAGGATGTATCTAACGGTTATGTGACAGTGGAGCGAGCCAAAGAGGACTACGCAGTGGTGATCGATCCTGCAACCATGAAGGTCGACACCGCAGCCACAGCACAGCTCCGAGAATCACTGAGGGAGGCTTCAAAATGACCACTGAGAAGACCCACCAGACCGCGCTTGAAAGGCTTTGGAGTCTTCAGGAAAAGGCCCGGCTGGGAGGAGGGGCCAAGGCTATAGAGAAGCGCCATGCAGCAGGAAAGCTCACCGCCAGGGAGCGAATCGACCTGCTGTTTGACTCGGGGAGTTTCGTGGAGATAAACCAGCTGGCGGAGAGCCAGAGCCGGGAGTTCGGGATGCAGGAGAAAAAGGTTCCGGGCGACGGCGTGGTAACCGGATACGGCACGGTGGACGGCCGGCTGGTATATGCCTACTCCCAGGATGCCACCGTGCTCGGGGGCTCTGTGGGGACCATACACGGGAAGAAGATCTGTCACATCATGGACGAGGCCCTCAAGGTCCGGGCCCCGTTGATCGGACTCAATGACTCGGGCGGGGGACGGCTCAACGAAGGCTTCTTCGCCTCGGAAGGCGTAGCTGGGATGTTTTTCCGAAACACAGCAGCCTCGGGTGTAATCCCCCAGATATCCGCTATGATGGGCACTTGTGCGGGCGTTGCGGTCTACTCCCCGGCCATAACCGACTTCATTATAATGGTGGAGGAAAAGAGCCACATGGTGATCACCGGCCCCGCAGTCATAAAGTCGGTGACCGGGGAGGAGGTCTCCATGGAAGATTTGGGCGGGGCCAAGATCCACAGCCGGAAGTCGGGCACCGCCCATTTTACGGTCAAGGACGACCGGGAATGCGTTGCTCTTATAAAGAGGCTTCTCGGATACTTTCCCGATAACTGCGACCAGGAGCCTCCTGTGGTCGAGTCCACAGACGACCCGGACCGCACGGACGAGACCCTCATGGACGTGGTGCCTCCTGACTTCAAAAAGCCCTATGATATGAGGGATGTAATAAAGAGGGTGGTGGACCACGGAGAGTTCCTGGAGGTCCTACCCATGTTCGCCCAGAATATCATCATAGGCTTCGCCCGCATGGAGGGGCGCACCGTGGGCATAGTCGCCAACCAGCCCAAGATCTGGGCGGGGAGCCTGGACGTGGACGCATCCGACAAGGCCGCCCGATTCATCCGTTTCTGCGACGCGTTCAATATCCCGCTGCTCAACTTCGTTGACGTGCCCGGGTACTTCCCCGGCGTAAGGCAGGAGCACATGGGGATAATCCGGCACGGGGCCAAGATGCTCTATGCATACTCCGAGGCCACTGTCCCCAAGATAACTTTGGCCCTTCGCAAGGAGTACGGAGGGGCCGTGATGGCCATGTGCTGCGTGGGAATGGGTGTGGACCAGATGCTCGCTTGGCCTATCGCCCAGTTGGTGGTCCTGGATACTGCGACCGCGGTGAACCTGATATACCGCAAGGAAATCGAGGCGGCGGAGGATCCGGAGGCCTACCGCAGAGAGAAGATCGAGGAATACGACCACCACTACTCCAATCCGTTCCACGCGGCGTCCAATATGCTTGTGCATCGGGTGATAGAGCCGGCTCATACCCGGCCCCAGTTAATACGGGCCCTCAGGGCCTTGAGGAACAAGCGCCGGCCCACACCCAGCCGCAGGCACGGGAATATTCCTCTTTAAGCCTTTGAGGACCTATCCGGATCGGGTTACGGAGTTTGTCCTGTATAGGATTTTTTTCAGGCCCTCGAGGAGGTCCTGTTTGCGGTCGTCTGTGTAGCCTTCCAGGTAGCGTTCGAGCAGAGCGTTTTTCTCCAGCTCGATGTCCGCCAGGGCCCGGCGCCCGTTGGGGGTTATCTCCAAAATGGTCAGGCGGTCGTCGCTGGGATCCTTTTTTCTTACCAGGAAGCCGCTTTTTTCCAAGCGTTTGGCAATCCCCGTCATGTTGGCTCCGGAGACAAGCATGACCCTTCCCACGTTGGACATGGTGTTCCGTCCGTCCACCGAGGCCTCCAGGACCCGCAGCACTGTATACTGGGCGAACGTCAGTCCGTAGTTTCGGAAGATGGAAGAGCAATCTTT
>JBKHIW010000165.1:0-4987 GCA_046538465.1 Desulfobacteraceae bacterium
GGAATGTGATAAGGGCCGCTGCTTTTCTAACATCCACAGTGAGCAGGAGCCTGTATGAGCAGGACAAGAGCCTGGTCACGAAGCCGAAGACGAGCCAGGCCACCAGACCGACATGCAGACCACTCACCGCCAGTATATGGGCCAGGCCGGTCCTATAAAACGCCTCTCTTAGCTCCGGGTCGAGGTCGTGCTTCTCCCCCAGGAGCAGGGCCCGCACTATCCCCCTGGCCGGGGAGGCCGAAGATTGCCGGATCCAGCTCCTGAAAGGGCCGCGTGCAGCCTCCACCGCGTTCCACGGAAACCCGAGGTCGCCTTTCCCCATAAAGACCACACTGCGCCCGTCCGAGACCGATGCCCCGCATGAAAACCCCTTAATCCGCATGGCCCTTTCATAATCATACCGGCCCGGGTTGTTGAAGTTCCTGAAAGGGCGGAGCCTGGCCGAAAACCTGATCCGATCACCCGGGGCATAGTCCCCCCCGTGGTGATAAATGGATACATAGACCAATTCTCCGGGCCTCTGCTCTTTTGTTTTGAGCAAGACTCGGTCAGCGCGCACCACCAGACGAATGTTCTGCTTCTCCCGCCTGGGAGGCTCCAGCACTGTGCCCTCCAGGGTAACGCGGTCGCGCCGTTCAGCCGGGACCTCGAGGGTCGGCTGCTTATGCGCACCCAGTTCCAGGATCAGACCGGCCAGGAAGAACAGAATCAGGAGGGATGGTGCGGTGAACGAGGCGGGCCTTTTCATGAGGACCCAGACCAGGACGGTCGGTAGTCCCGGGAGGGCCAAAAGCAGAAAAAGGGCAGGATCGATCCTGGCGAGGAGGCGGCCTGCGAACAGTCCCCCGGTGAACGCTGAGAGTAGGGGGACCAGAGGCCGGTGGATCATCTCAGGCCTTTTCCCTCCAAATCTTTGCCCCCAGCCCTTGGAACTTTGTCTCCAGCGCTTCGTAGCCTCTGTCCAGGTGGTATATGCGGCGCACCTCGGTCAGGCCTCCCTCAGCCACCAGGCCGGCCAGGACCAAGGAAGCGCTGGCCCTGAGGTCCGTGGCCATGACCGGGGCGGCCAAAAGTCGGTCCCTGCCCCTGACCAAGGCCTGGTTCCCGTTTATCTCGATATCCGCCCCCATTCGTCTTAACTCGCTGACATGAATGAAGCGGTTCTCGAAAACGGTTTCCTTGATGATGCTGGAACCCCTGGAAACCGACATCAAGGCCATGAATTGGGCTTGAAGGTCGGTGGGAAACCCGGGGAATGGCATGGTCTTTATATCCACAGCCGAGATCCTCTCCGGCCCCCTGATCCTCACGCCTTCGGCTTCCCGATCAATTCGGACCCCTGCGGCCCGGAGTTTTTCAATGACCGCAGAGAGATGCTCGGGCCGGCATCCTCCCACCAGGACGTCTCCTCCTGTAATGGCCGCGGCCACCAAAAAGGTGCCCGCCTCGATTCGATCAGGGATCACCGGGTGTTCTGCCGGCTGGAGATGATTCGTGCCGTGGATGACGATGGTATCGGTTCCGTCTCCCTCTATCGAAGCGCCCATCTTGCGGAGCATGTCCGCCAGGTCACTTATCTCGGGTTCCCGGGCTGCATTCCTGAGCTCGGTCTTCCCCTCAGCCCCGACTGCAGCCATCATAATGTTCTCGGTCCCGGTGACTGTAGGGATGTCAAAGAATATTTCCGTTCCTCGAAGCCTGGGGGCCCTGGCGTGTATATACCCTCGATCGAGATGCATTTCCGCGCCCATGGCCGCAAGGGCCTTGAGATGAAGGTTCACCGGCCTGGCGCCGATTGCGCACCCCCCGGGAAGAGATATCCTGGCTCGACCAAGGCGGGCGAGGAGCGGGCCCAAGAGCAGGATGGAGGCGCGCATGGTGCGGACCAGGTCGTAAGGCGCCTCGCCCTCCCTCAGGTCGGTTGAGTTCACCACTATAGACCGGTCCTTCATGGTGAACTCCACCCCCATTCCGGACATTATACTGCAGATGGTCTGGACGTCGCGCAGGTCAGGTATGCCGTGCAGGATGTGACGACCCGGACAAAGAATACAGGAAGCGATAACGGGCAGGGCGGCATTTTTCGAGCCGCTTACCTGGACAGAACCTTTCAGGATCTGCCCTCCTTGGATCAGTATCTTGTCCATGGCGGTTTTTGGGCGGAATTCGTCCGCAACGTATTGATTAGGCGGGGGGAGAGAAGGCCTGCCGGCGCTCCCGGAGACGCCCTGAGCCTTGTACCGGCAGTACATTGTCAACTATACTCAAGAATAGATCAAACGAGTTTCACGGTCAATGATTATCAGCGGAGCAGGGCCGGATGAAGGAAAGATTCGTCGTCGACAGCATGCTCGGGAGGCTTGCCAAGTGGCTTCGCATACTCGGCTATGAAGCGATCTATCGACCGTCCTATCGCCGCGGGGAGCTCGAGGGCCTGTTGTCTCAAGAGGGGAGACGACTCTTGACCCGATCGTCCGAGAACATGAGGCGCTTTCCCGACTCGGTTTTCATAATCTCGGACCACGTGGGGGAACAGCTGAAAGAACTGGTCGACTCTGGTGTCGTCCGTGTGGAAGTCGATAGGATCTTCAGCAGGTGCCCGGAGTGCGGGGAAAGGCTAATCAAGCCCGACCCCTGCACGGCCCGGGAGAGCCTGCCGGAGTATGTCTACATCCATCACGTACAGGACCTCGAGGCGTGCCCCTCCTGCGGCCGTTACTTCTGGCAGGGCAGCCACAAACAGAGGATGCTGGAGCAATTGAAGGCCTGGGGATTGTTGAGATGAAGGGCATCCTCCGGCATCTGATTGCTATCAGCCCCGCCTGTGATCAGGATGAAGCGGCCTTCTTTCTGGGCGCGGCCTTCCTGGCCGGTGCAGCCCCTTTCCTGGTCTTCTCAGCCGCCCTGGCCTTTTTCAGGTCAGCGTCCAGCTTCTTGATTCTGTTCTTTGTCGCGGTGACCTCCTTGTTAACCCTCTGGAGTTTCGCCTTCTGCTGCTTAAGCCGAAACTGGATCTGCTTGGCTGTGGCGGCCATAGCCTCTCCTTTCGTGTTGGATTGACGATGAATAAGCCCTGAAACACGCCACTACATTAGAACTCGCTGAAAGTCAAGGAAATATATGTAGGTGAGTGTATCCTTTTCGAGACCGTCTATCAATAAGCCCAGGCGAAAAAGAAGGACAAGACAAGGACTATGGAGGCCCAGGCGGAGCGTCTGACCAAGGTTATGGCCGCCGAAATATGGCCCTCGTGAATCTCGGCTGTCCCACGGCCGAGCCAAGGCTTTTGTTTCAGGCCGTCAGGGTAATAGGAAGGGCCTCCCAGGCTTACTCCCAGGGCTCCGGCCGCAAAGCTTTCAGCATGGCCTGCGTTGGGCGAATCGTGGTTAAGGCGGTCCCGGGCGGCGGTGAGAAGCCCGGAGAAGGCGTCCAGCCTTGATAAAACAGCGCCTGCAAACAATACCCCGATGGAAAGTCTCGCGGGTATAAAGTTCATAATATCGTCCATCCTTGCCGGCGCCCTCCCGAAGTATTTATAGGGTGGGGTGCGATAACCCACCATAGAATCCAGAGTGCTGCAGGTCTTGAAAAGGAGCATTGCGCAGACGGCTCCCTGGAGTTCGGGTAGTCCGAAGAGGGCGGCAGCCGTCCCTCCCGCCGTGTACCAGAAGAGCGGGGAGAAAAACCCGTCCACGAAGTTCTCGGCAAGCGTCTCCACTGCGGCCCGGCCGATGGCCGCCCGGTCCAGCTTCTCAGTGTCCCGGCCTACTATACGGGAGACGGCCTTGCGCGCCTCCGGGATGTCGCCTTTCTCTATGGCTCGTCGGACAGGGTGTGCGTGGCGCAGGAGGTCGCCGACGGCGAGACAGGAGTAGACCATGTACAGATGAAAAAGAAAGCCCGCATGAGAATGAAATGCATTCAGGCCTGCCCCAAGGGCCAGACAAAGGCCGATGGAGATGGCGGAGGTGATTGCGACAAGGGCTGCTCCGCCTCCGACACCTTCCGCCCCGGCCGCTCTCAGACCGCGCTCCAGGCGGGAGATCAATCCGCCGATCAATCTGGCTGGATGAAAGCGGTAGTAAGGGTCCCCCAAGAGGAGATCCAAAATAAAGGCCGGGGCCAATGCTGCGATTAAATCATACATTCAGCCCCCGGGCGTGATCCGCCAAGGACCGGATAAGCCGATCGTTCTCCGCAGGGGTCTTGACGGCCGCGCGGAAAAAGTCCGTTTCAAGACCTGGAAAGTTGCGGCAGTCTCGTACGTAGAGCCCTTCGGCCAGCAGCCTGCGAAGAAGCCGATCCAGGCCCGGCCCGGCTTCATACCTGCAGAGCAGGAAGTTGGCCCTGGAGGGAAAGGACCGGATGCCCTTGATTTCGGAAAGGGCCGCGAGCATCCGCTCCCTTTCCCCGGAGACCAGCCGCCTGGTTTCCTCTTCGTAGGACTCGGCGCCTAAGAGGAGAGGTGCTATACGGTCAGCCACCCCGTTCACGGTCCAGGGTTCCTTGGCCCGTCTCAGCCGCTCAATTACATCCCGATGCGCCGTCGCCGCACCCAGTCTCAGGCCGGCCAGGCCGTAGAACTTTGTAAGGGAGTGTATGACGATCACGTTGGGGAACAGTGGCCGGAGGGCCATGCTTTCCCGCCTCCAGGATTCTACAAACGGCATGAAGGCCTCGTCGACGAGTATCCACTTGTCCGGGTGGCGCAAGGCGAGATCTTCGATGAACCCGCGGGTGAGCAGGGTGCCCGTTGGGTTGTTTGGATTGCCCAGCCAAAGGGCGTCCACACCCCTCAAGGCCTGGTCCAGGACGGATTTCCCGGGCGGGCGGAAATCCTCCTCAAAGGAAAGCGCCACGCGCATTATTTCCGCCCCCGCGAGCACCGAGGCCCTGTAATAGTCGTGATAGGAAGGTGCTATAACGGCTGCACGCCGAAAGCCGAGGGCCCGGGGCGCCAGATATATGAGCTCGGTGGAGCCGTTGC
>JBKHIW010000166.1:0-4953 GCA_046538465.1 Desulfobacteraceae bacterium
TGCTCGGTAGTCTGGATCGCTCGTTTTCCCGAGCCCTTGGAAATGATCGCATCTGCTGTGAGCTTTCCCTCAACCGAAGGGCGGGAGGACAAGGGCTTAAGATTGGCCTTGGACGCCGCCTTGACCACATCGCAGATCCGGATCCTGGACTCCGTCAAGAACTGCTGGGTACCAATCTTGGGTTTTTCCACGATGTCTAATGCACCATACTCCAGAGCCCGGATCGCATTCTCCGAGCCCCGCCCGGCCACGCTCGAACATATCACCACCGGTACAGGGTACTGCTGCATCAGCTTTTGGAGAAATGTGAGCCCGTCCATACGTGGCATCTCGATATCAAGGGTGATCACGTCCGGCGCCTCCCGGCGCATCTTCTGTGCCGCGGCGTAAGGGTCGGACGCGGTCGCCGAGACCTCGATATGCGGGTCCGCTTCCAGGACCTCCTGGAGAGTGCGGCGTACCACAGCTGAGTCATCCACTATAAGGACCTTTATCTTTTTACTCACCCTCATCCTCCTGAGAAGCTCATCGCGGTTTTTGGTACACGGTGGCCCTGACAGAGCGGAAGCCGTCATGGATCCCGTGAAGTGTCTCCGAATGACCGATGAAAAGATACCCCCCTGGCTGAATTTGGTCATAGATGCGCCGGAACAGCTCGCATTGGGTCTTCCGGTTGAAATAGATGACCACGTTTCTGCAAAAGACTACGTCCATCAAGGCCTTTAAGCCGAATCCGCCCGTTCTTAGGAGATTCAACCGCTCAAATTGAACATTGCTTCTCAACTCCGGCACGATCCTTACCAAGCCCTCCCGGGCTCCCCTCCCCCGCATCAGGTATTTCCGTCTCAAATGTCCGGGTACGGCGTTGACCTTTTCCTCCTCATACACCGCGGCTCTGGCCTTTTGAAGCATCCTAATGGAGATGTCGGTTGCAAGAATCTCGTATGAAAGCCCGCCTGGGGACTTGGATGCGAACTCTTCAAGCACCATGGCCAGGGTAAAAGGCTCTTCCCCGCTGGAGCACGCCGCGCTCCAAAATCGCAGCTTGGAATAGCCTGATTTCCCCCGGGCGGCCAGGAGCTCGGGAAGGACTTCCTGAGTCAGTATTTCAAAGTGAGCCGGCTCCCGGAAGAAACCGGTCTTGTTGGTGGTCACCACATCGATCATGTGGTGGAGCTCATCCCTCCACCCCCGAGTGGAAGTCAGGTACTCGTAATACTTGTCAAAAGTGGGGATGCGAAGCGCCCGCAGCCGCTTTGCCAGGCGTGCGGACAGCATGGTCTTCTTGACCGGCGGGAGCCGAATGCCGCACGTCTCGTATATCAATCCGCTGAACCGAATGAAATCCCGATCCGACATCTCCCGGCTCTCCAGCGGCACTTGTGTGACCGCAGGCTCTCCCATCCTCCCCTCCTACAAGTGATTCAGGATGCTGCCTGGACCGGTTCGGAGTGCTCGTCCGATCTCGCTCCTCCATGGGCCGCTCCTTCAGCCTCGGGATTCCCGGCCTCTTCGTAAACGGCGGCGAGTTCTTCACTGGAGAGCACCCGGTCTATATCCAGTATGATGAGGAAGTCCTCGTCCTGACGGCCCATGCCCTTGATGAACTCGGTCTTAAGCTGCACTCCGAACTTGGGCGGTGGAACGATCTGCTCGGGGTCTAAGGCGATGACCTCTTTGACCGAGTCGGCCAAGGCGCCCATGTGGACGGTCTCTCCGTCCATGTCTACCTCCACTATCACGATGCAGGTGTCGACCGTCCTCTGTATAGAGCCCATCCCCAGCTTCAATCGGAGATCTATCACCGGCACCACATTTCCACGAAGGTTGATCACTCCCCGGAGAAAAGGCGGCATTCGAGGAACCCGCGTAATCTTCATGTAATCAAGGACCTCGCTGACCTTGTTGATTTCCAGGGCGTAATCTTCCTCGCCCAGGGTGAAGGTGAGGTATTGGTTCGAATCATTGATAATGGCTGTACTCTCTTCCATGACATCCTCCTGTTGGCAGAAACACACCGGACAGAGGTTCGAGCAAGGAGATGCTCCCCGCCATTTGAGCCGGTCTCGGTGCATTCGCCCGCCGGCTGTGATCAGTAGCGTTCGAACTCACTGTCATCCGCGTCTCCTAAGTCGAGGGTCACCCCGCCGCCGGAGCCCTCAATACTAGCGATCCCCAGATTGGGGAATCCGGAGCCGTGGTGCCCCGCAGAGGCCTTTTTCCCGTTGCCGTCGCCGCCTCCGTTCCCCTTGCTTTCCCGCACAGAGGCCGGCCGCCTTGGGGTTTTACCCGCTCCTTCCCGGGACGGCCGACCAGAGACTTGTTCCTGCAGCTTGAAAAAAGCCACGGCGTTCTTGAGCTGGTCCGCCTGGCCGGCGAGCTCCTCGCTCGTGGAGCTCATCTCCTCGGTGGCCGTCGCGTTCTGCTGAATCACTTGGTCAAGCTGCTGCACAGCCTTGGTAACCTGCTGTATGCCGTCCGCCTGCTCGGCACTGCTCGCGTTGATCTCTTGGACCAGCTCGGCCGTCTTCTGGATACCGGGGACGATCTCCTCGATGAGTTTGCCCGCCTGCTCGGCCACCTCCACGCTGGTGCCGGAAAGGCCGCTGATCTCCTTGGCCGCGGTTTGGCTGCGTTCGGCGAGCTTTCGCACTTCTGCGGCCACCACAGCAAAACCCTTGCCGTGCTCGCCGGCGCGCGCCGCCTCAATGGCCGCGTTGAGGGCCAGCATATTGGTCTGCCTGGCGATCTCCTCAATGATGCCGATCTTCTCTGCAATGCTCTTCATGGCCTGGACGGTCTCGGCGACTGACTCCCCGCCCTGCTTGGCGTCACTGGCCGCCTTCTCAGCCATGGAGGCGGTCTGTTTGGCATTGTCCGCGTTCTGTGCCACGGTGCTGTTCATCTCCTCCATGGAGCTGGAGACCTCTTCGACGCTGGAGGACTGCTCGGTGGCACCCTGGGACATTTCCTCGGCGCTGGAACTGATCTCCTGGCTTCCGGTCGCCACCTGCTCCGCTGCGGCCTGAATGTCTTGGACAATGGTACTAAGCGCCTTGACCATATCTTGCAAGCCTTCCATGAGCTCGTCCTGGTCGGAACGCTTCTTGACCTTTACATCCAGGTTTCCCTGCCCCAACTCCTTGCTGAGTTCGGCGATACTTCTTTCCGCCACCACCAGGTTCTTCAAGGCCGCCATGAGCTCATCCCCTTCCGATCTCTTCTGCACATCCACCTTGAGGTTGCCTTGGGATATGCCTTGAGCCACATGAACGACCTTGTTCATCGAATCAATGAGCATATTGAGATTCTTCTTGATCTCATTGAAGTCACCCTTGTACTCATCCGTGATCTCTTCGGGAATATCACCCTTCGCTATACGGTCAACGTACTCGGCAACCATGTTCATCGGAGCAACAAAGGTGTCTATCAGGGAGTTCACCCGACCCACCAGGTCGGCCCAATCTCCCTGGTACTTCTCTCTCTCTCCTCGGGTATCGAGCTTCCCGTCAGAGACGTCTTGGATCAAACCGTTCATCTCCTTGAATATCGCCGTTAGATTGGCTATCAATAGATTCACGTTGTTCTTGATCTCATTGAAGTCACCCTTGTACTCATCCGTGATCTCTTCGGGAATATCACCCTTCGCTATACGGTCAACGTACTCGGCAACCATGTTCATCGGAGAGATAACCGCATCCAGGGTTTCGTTTACTCCCTGAACAATCCGAGCATAATTGCCTTCGAATTTGTCCACATCCGCACGAGTATCAAGCTTCCCTCTGCCGATTGCTTCGGAAAGCTCTATGATGCCGCTGGTAATTTGCATCTCTTTTTGAATATCAATCATGTATTCCAAACCCCCAATAAGTTCACCATCCTGGCTCTTTAAAGGCTTTCCGGTGCACCGGATGGGAATTTCATTGGCAGAAAGTTTGGCTATAGTATCCCCCCTGAAAACATTGTCTCGCTCTATGGCTCTTTTAACTAGACAATGCTCAGTATTGCAGTATTCCGTATTGAATAAATTGAAGCACTTCTGTCCCAAACACGCCTCCGGTGCTCTACCCAGCATCTCTGCTCCGACGGCGTTCATGTAGATTACGTTGAATTCCTTGTCTACCGCCATAACAGCAGCGGGTATCTCATACAGCATTCCGGCCTTGAACTGACAATCTTTCAACGCTTGACGTAATTCCTCAACTTCTCTTGCACTAGCCCCCCCTTTGGGTTTAGTCATGGTTGACTTTGTAACCAAATCCTTTTCATTCTTTTCACTAACGTCTTTTCTTTTACTCATTGGTATTCCTCCTTTCAATACATTAATCGATCCAAATAACTAACTCTTTTAATTTTCCAACAAATAGTTATATCAACCTCCAATTTTTTGAAATATTTGTGCATTACTCGATAATGGCAAAAACAGCGAGCGGAACTCGTAAGGCAACTTCTGTGTACGCTCCGTAACAAAAAATCCACCACTTTCAAGACATGAATAGAACATATTTATTATATTTATCCTATCTTTTTCGCTAAAGTGCAATAGAACGTTTTTGCAAACAATTAGAGATAAATTGCTTCTAACTGGATCTAATGTCAGTAGATCATGTTTTTGAAACATAATGCTTTTTTTGATTTCTTCATTAACTTCATACCATTTATGATTTTCAGTCGGTCGAAAGTACCGGCTCAATATAGATTTGGGAACACTTCGGAGCCTATCTTTATGGTATACGCCGGCTTCTATAATTCTTTTAAACTGATTGCTGATATCGATGTCTGATGCATGTATGGTTACATTTCGGAAACACATCCCCTTCATTTTTTCTCTCAAAATTATGGCCAGGGAATATGGTTCCGGGCCCATAGCGCACCCGGCGTCCCAGATGTGGATGTATTTGCGGGTCCTCAACTTGGGCACGACCAGATCCATTATCAACTCCAATGTTTGCC
>JBKHIW010000167.1:0-4938 GCA_046538465.1 Desulfobacteraceae bacterium
CAAATCTTTCTTTATTTCGCCGTTGGGCAGCATATTATCCGGATGATACTCGCCCCTCTCTTCCATTTGATATCTAACACAATTATGATTATTAACTAAACAGTAATTTTCTATCCAGAATCTATCCAATTTCCCTTTTTCCGTATATTCTTTTATTGGACAGCAGTAATACCACTTGCATGGATTAATTTTTTTATTTTTGATCAATGTTTCCCATCCTTTCAATCGATAAAAATCAACGGAAACCTTGCTTTCCTTGTAATTTGAATGCCGGCCTTCAGGACCCGGAAGCCATTCACAAAGTTGACGGCCTCGCAAAAACCCGCTGAGCCGCCGCTGGAAACGTTATAATCCCTTGAAACCACAAGGGCAGATAACCAGGTCAGGGGCTTTTTGCAACTCCCTCAAGGTTCTTCCCGCCAAGCCTCCAAAAATAGAGGCTGTGATCCTCTTTCTAACAATCCGGCTACCCCTGCAAAAGGCCCGGGAGACCGATTCAAGCCTGCCGGGAGCTCGAGCAGGCCCCGGGCCCGGCAGGGGTTGCCGGCCCCAAATCGACAACGACTTGTAAAACGTCCTAAGAGCAGATAAAAGGGTGGTGATCCTGTGTCAATCAATAATCCGTCGAACCCGGTGATTCCATGATTGCGGACCTTCACATCCACTCCCGATTCTCCAGGGCCACCTCGCGCACGCTCGATCCGGAGTCACTCGCCTTTTGGGCGGCGCGCAAGGGCATCTCCGTGGTGGGGACAGGAGATATTACTCATCCTGGATGGCTCCAGGAGCTGGAGGAAAAGCTTACTCAGTCCGAGGAAGGGCTTTTTCGCCTGCGCCCGGATGTTGAGTCAGCCGCTCTTAAAGAACTGCCACCGCGCTTGCAGGCCGGACCGAGATTCATGCTCACAGGGGAGATAAGCTGTATCTACAAAAAGAACGGCTTCACTCGTAAGCTCCACCACCTGGTGCTGCTACCGGGCCTTGAAGAAGCCTGGAGGCTCAACCACCGCCTGGGGAAAATCGGCAACTTGACATCAGACGGCCGGCCCATCCTGGGGCTGGACTCCCGGGACCTCCTGGAAATCGTTCTGGAGGTCTCTCCGCAGTCCTTTTTCATCCCGGCGCACATCTGGACCCCCTGGTTCAGCCTGTTCGGGTCCAAATCGGGATTCGACTCCCTGGAGGAGTGCTTCGAGGATCTCTCAGGACACGTCCATGCCCTTGAAACCGGACTTTCATCCGATCCCCCAATGAACCGAAGGCTTTCCGCCCTCGACCGCTTTATACTGGTCTCCAACTCGGACGCCCACAGCGCGGCCAAGCTCGGCCGCGAGGCCAACATCTTCGAGACCGAGCTTTCATACCCGGCGATGATCAAGGCGATTACCGACGGCACGGACTTCGGCGGGACCATCGAGTTCTATCCCGAGGAAGGGAAATACCACCTGGACGGACACCGAAAATGCGGGGCCCGGCTCGAGCCCTCTGAGACCAGGCGGCTGGAGGGCATGTGCCCGCGATGCGGGTCGCCGGTCACTGTAGGCGTCCTGCACAGGGTGGAGGAGCTGGCGGACCGCGAGGAGCCGGTTCTCCAGCGTCGATTTGTGAGCCTCATCCCGCTCCCTGAGATACTCTCCGAGATCCTCTCCTGCGGGCCCGGCACCAAGAAGGTGGCCGCGGCCTACGAATCTTTGTTGAGAGAGCTTGGTCCCGAGCTGGAGATCCTGATGGAAACCCCTCTGGATGAGGTGGAAAGGGCAGGGGGGCCTCTGCTTGCTCATGCGCTCGGAAGGATGCGCTCGGGCGAGGTGATCCGCATCGGCGGATTCGACGGGGAATACGGGGTGATAAAACTTTTCCGGGAATCGGAGATGGGGCGTCTGGCAGGCCAGACCGCCCTTTTCCCTCAGCCGGCCGCTTCCACCGGGGAAAAGGCCGCACCCGGCCCTGCAATTCGAATCAAGAGGGATTATCCCCGGAAACATCCCGGGCCTGAACCGGCCGGAATAGGCGAGGGGCCTGAATCCGGGGATCCAATCCTCCAGCCGCTGAACCCGAGCCAGAGACAAGCAGTCCGCCATGGTCGCGGCCACCTGCTGGTGACAGCCGGGCCCGGCACGGGCAAGACCCTGACCCTAACACACAGGGCTGCCTATATGCTCCGCTCGGAGGCACGCCTCAAAACGCGGATCCTGGCCCTTGCATTCACCAACAAGGCGGCGCGGGAGATGGAAGAACGCATTAGAAGATTGCTGGGCGGCGGAGAAATGCCGGTCAAGGTATGCACCTTCCATCGCTTCTGCCTGGAAATCTTGAGGGACCAGGGCGCGCTGATAGGCCTATCTCCCGGCTTCGGGATCTGCTCTGAATCGGATTCCGCCATTATAGCGCGGGAGGCCGCCGGAAAAAGAGCCGCGGACTTTCAGCACCTCATGCCCAGAATCCGGCTCAAGCAGGCCCTGGGCGAAGAAATGGATCCGCCCCTGGCCGATCTGGTCCCGGCCGTGGACCTATACAAGGGCATGCTCACCTCGTACGGCCTGGTCGACCTGGACGGGATGGAGCTCGAGGCCCTGCGGCTCTTGAAGGAGCACCCCGCCGTTTGCAGGGAGTTGGGGAAGCGGTACGGCCTGGTCTTTGTAGACGAATACCAAGACACCAACCCGGCCCAGGCTGCCTTATTGCAGGCGCTGGCCCGGCAGGGAGGATGTGTGGTCTGCGCCATAGGAGATCCGGATCAGGCCGTCTACGGCTTCAGGGGGGCGGAAGTGGAAAACTTTTACCGCTTTTCAAAGGACTTTCCCGGGGCCGGAGCTGTTACGCTCACCGTGAACTACAGGTCATCCAATACCATCCTGAAAGGCTCGGCCGCCGTCCTGGGAAAGGCTCAACCCCTTCAAGGAGTAAACGGTGCCGGGCCGCCCATTCACACGGTTGCATGCTCTACACACAGGGAAGAGGCGGAGATGGTGGTGGAGCAGATTGAGAAGCTCTTGGGAGGCACCTCCTATTTCTCCATGGACAGCGGCCGGGTCGGCTCGGAGGAGCAATCAACCGGGGTCTCCTTCGGGGACATCGCGGTGCTCTTCCGTCTGAACGCGCAGGCCGACAGCCTCGAGGAGGCCTTGTTGCGGGCGGGAATCCCCTTTGCCAGGTCCGGAGAAAGACCGCTGACAGCCACTCCGCCGGCGAGTCTTGTTTGGCGGTTCCTGCTGGCCCTGCACCGTCCGGAAAGCGGTTTCTACCGCGAGATGTACCTGAAGACCCTGGGACGAGACAGGTCGGAAGGGGAGCGGATCCTGGAGTCCGCAGATCCCCAAGCCGCTCCCTCGATCCTGGTGAGGCAGGCCGCAGCCCTCCATGATCTTGAAGGCTCCGGAGATCCCCCGCCCGCCCTGACCCGATTAAAGGCCCTGGCCGATGACTTTGAAGGAAATCTCAAGGACTTCCTCGACTCCCTGTCCCTGGAAAGGGCAATAGACCACTCGGCGCTCGAAGGGGACCGCGTGGCCCTGATGAGCTTCCATGCAGCCAAGGGGCTGGAATGGCCCGTGGTATTTTTGACCGGCTGCGAAGACGGGCTGACACCCCTTTCCATTTACGGAGAGAGCGACCTCGATGAAGAGCGAAGGCTCTTTTACGTGGCCCTGACCAGGGCCCGCGAGCGCCTGATCCTCTCCAGAGCCGCCAGGCGGATCATCAACGGCCGCGCCCTGGAACTCCCGCCCTCCCCTTTCCTGGAGCGAATCCCCAAAGATCTGTTCGAGCCCCTCCAGCGAGGCCCATGGAGGCCTAAGAGCCGCCAAAAGCAGTTATCCCTCTTCTCATGATTCCTGTCCTGCGCCCGACGGCCCCCAAGGCCCTTCCTATTCATACCTGAGGGCGTCAATGGGGTCCATGCGGGCGGCCCGGCGGGCGGGGAAGAAGCCGCAGCGCTCCCGGCAGCGGGCGAGCGGCCTTTTGCGAGACCGTCAAAATCGTTTTTGTTGCATAATGGCTAAGGAAGCACCGGACATAGAAAATCTCACCAGGATCCTCCAGACCACCCTGCCGCATGCTCGGCTTGAGGTGCGCGCATTGGATCTATGCCCGGCAGTCCGCCTCCACCTGATATCCCCGGACAATATGGACCGGGCGTTTTCGCCGGACGAGGTCCGCTCGATCCTTGGCACCACCCCGTATTGGGCCTTCTGCTGGGCTGCAGGCCATGCCCTTGCGGCCTTCCTGCTCACCCGGCGGCGTATCTCACAAGGAAAACGAGTCCTGGATGTGGGTGCAGGATCCGGAGTGGCTGCGGTAGCAGCCGCCATGGCAGGAGCGAAGGAGGTGGTGGCCTGCGACACGGATGAAAGAGCCCTGGAAGCCGTACGGGCCAACGCGCGCCTCAACGGCGTCAGGATCGCCACATGCAGGTCCCTTGAAGAAGTAAACGGCACTGTTGATCTTCTTCTCGCCTCGGATCTCTTCTATGACTTGGAGAACCGTCCCCTCCTTGCAGCATTTCCAGACATGGCGCGGGAGGTCCTGATCGCAGACGCCCGGGTCTCCATCGCCCAGTCCGGCCCGTACCTCAAGTTCTTTGAAATGCAGGCCGAAACCCTCCCCGATCTGAAAGAGCCCGGCGGCTTCAACCGGGTCGGGTTCTACTTGGCGGGGACGGCTCCACCCTAATCATGCTGCAGGAATCAAGTCCAGGGGATGATCCCATGATATCGCCCGGCACCCTTTGACCGAAGTCGCTCGATCCGTGTCCGCTATCATGAGGCCCATGCCGGCGGCATCTCCCGCCAATCGGCGCCATTGGTTCAGCACGCGCGCATGGCCAAATTTAAAGTTGACGGCTTCGCAAAAACCCGCTCCACCGCCGCTGGTAACGTTGTAAACCCTTGAAACTACAAGGGCAGATAACCACGTCAGGGGCTTTTTGCAACTCCGTCA
>JBKHIW010000168.1:0-4929 GCA_046538465.1 Desulfobacteraceae bacterium
GCCACTGCACTCCCGATCTTGACCCTTGGATCAAGGCTGTGAAGGATGGAAGAACCCTGGACGTATACACCCAGCCGCATCAGTCCTCCTCAGCTCGATCGGTTGAAGCGCCTGGGAGGGAAAGCCTCGCACACTGAAGAGTCAACTCCTGAAGTGGCCTCGGCCCTTGGGGCTCCCATGGTTGTACCGGACCGGCGCTCATCCAGCATCTCCAGGAGAAGGTTGCAGGCCTGGTCCATTGTCATTACGTCCTCGGGGACGTTTACTCCGCCCCGCTTCAGCCTCCTCATCAGCTCGGCCGCAGGAGGCAGATCCAGTCCGAGGCCCTCCAACTCCTCCGCCCTTTGAAAGATCCTGGCTGGTTTATCCTCCATGACCAATCGACCCTTGTCCATCACCACCAAGTGGTCGGCCGGTGCAGCCTCGCTCATTTCGTGGGTGGCATGTATGATGGTGATGCCTTCCTGGTTGAGTTTTCCCATTACCTCCAAGACCCGTGTTCGAGCCGCCGGTGCCAGGTACGCAGTGGGCTCGTCCAATGCGATATGTCTGGGTTCCATGGCCAGCACTCCTGCAATGGCCACCAGCTGTTTTTCCCCGCTGGAAAGGCTGTAGGGCTCCCGTCTTGAAAACCCTTCCAGGCCCACGGCCTCCAAGGCGAGAGACACTCGTCTCCGGATTTCCTTGGACGGCAGTCCTAGGTTTCCCGGGCCGAAGGCCACGTCTTCTTCCACCGTCATACCCACCAACTGATTGTCCGGGTTTTGAAAGACCATGCCCAGCAATCGCCTGATCTCCGGAAGGGCCTTCGGATCCCCGGTATCCAAACCGTCCACCAGGACCCGGCCGTGCGCAGGCCTGAGCAGGCCGTTGAGGTGCCTTAGAAGAGTGGTCTTGCCCGAGCCGTTCGGCCCTATAACGGCCGCATACTCGCCGTCCAGGATTCCCAGGCTGATATTGTCAATCACCCGGGAGGCGCTTCGTTCATAGCAGTGACAAAGGCCTTTTATCTCTATCATCCTCCGCCTCCCCGGGGAAAAAAAGAGACATGCTCCCTTATCCTGGGCGCGATCAAGGCGACTGCAGCCGCCTTTAGGACATCGCCCGGCAAAAAGGGCAGCACGCCGGCCGGCAGGGCGGCTCTTATCCCAAGCCCGCCCACCAGACAAAGCCCTGCGACGCCCAAGGTGTAGACTACAACGTAGCCTGCTGAGACCGCCGCAGCGGTTCTGAAAGGACCGGGACGCGAAGCCGCCTCCATGAGCCGCCCTGTGACGTAGGCGCCCGCTACAAATCCTACCAGGTACCCCCCTGTGGGTCCGAACAAGACCCCCAAGCCTGCTTTTCCGCCAGCAAAGACCGGGAGCCCCATAAGCCCCAGTACTATATATATCCCCTGGCTTGCGGCCCCCCAGCGCCCTCCCAGAAGCACTGCAGCTAGGGCCATGAACAGGGTCTGGAGGGTTACAGGAACAGGGGGGATGGGTATCATGATATACGCCCCGGCCGCGGTGGCCGCCCCGAACACGGCCGCATAGACCATTCCCCTCAGAGCCGGGGCCGGACTGTCAGCAAGAGTTGCCATCTTGGAATCTCAAATCACCTGAAAAAACATTGTGCACACGTCCTTGGGAGTCCCGGACCAGGAGGCTTCCATCCTCTCCGATGTCCAAGGCCACTCCACTGACAATCCCGGCGGAGGTTTCTACGGTTACCTGTCGTCCCAGGCTTAGGGAGAGTTTCCTCCACCGCTCAAAGAGCGGCTCTGTGGAGCCGCGGATGAAAGAGCCCCAATAACTTTCGTATATCTCCAAAAAGCATCGGGCGAGTGAAGCCCGGTCCGCGCTTCGCCCGGTCTCCAGGGCCAGGGAAGTCGCTCTGTTCTGAAGCTCAGGGGGAAACTCCCTGAAATCCACGTTCAGTCCCAGGCCTGTTACGGCGAAACCCACCTCGTCCATGTCCCCGGCGATCTCGGTCAGGATTCCGCCTGCCTTTCGATTATTTATCATAACGTCGTTGGGCCACCTGATTCTGGCGTCCAGGCCCGGATAGAGGCTGCGCAGCGCCTCAACAGCGGCAAGCCCTGCGATGAGTGTGAGGGCCGGGGCTCGGGCGGGCGCAATGCCCGGCCTAAGCACCATGGAAAGATAAAGCCCCTTGCCGGGAGGGGAAAACCATGTCCTTCCCCTGCGTCCTCGCCCCCGGCTCTGGGACTCGGCGGCTACCAATGTCCCTTCCGGAGCGCCCTGGGAGGCCAACATCAACGCCTGGGTATTGGTGGAGTCGGTTTCTTTGGAGATGAAGATCTCTTTCCTGCCGAAGACGCGGGTATCCAGGCCCATCCGTATCTCGCGAGGGCTGAGCAGCGCAGGGGCCCGTGTCAATCGGTATCCCTTGCGGGGGGACGACTCGATGCCGTAACCCTGCCGCCTGAGTGTCGACACATGCTTCCACACAGCCGAGCGGCTGATCGAGAGCTCCCGGCTCAGACCTTCACCTGAGACCCACTCCCCCTGCCGGGACCTGAGAGCTGTGAATACGTGCTCGAGCATGATCTTCTCTTGATAAGTTCTTACCGGCGCTTTGGAGGCAATCCGGAATTGGATGGGTGAATATCAGGAA
The DNA here is from genome assembly GCA_046538465.1 of Desulfobacteraceae bacterium. Taxonomy (GTDB): domain Bacteria; phylum Desulfobacterota; class DSM-4660; order Desulfatiglandales; family HGW-15; genus CAZYJR01. Next base: position 2,623 of record JBKHIW010000168.1, read on the forward strand.
TGGCGAGGAAATGTCAACCAAAAAGCAGAAGATAGTTTACAATCATTCGAAGACCCGGTGAGGGGAATCAGGCTACCGGTCTTGCGCTATCTTTCGCCTGAAGAGCTCCACTACCTTTGACGCATCCGCCCGGCCTGAGGTCCTGCGCATGACCTGCCCCACAAGGTAGTTTATCGGCTCCTTGTTTCCTTCTTTAATCTTGGCCGTCACCGAGGGGTTTTGGGAGAGCACTTCGTCCACCATCTGTTCGAGCTGCACGCTGTCCTGTATGGTATGAAGGCCCCTTTCCTCGATCACCTCGTCCGGATCTTCGCCCGTTTTGAAGATTTCTTGGAGGACCATGCGGGCCGCCTGCTCCGTGACTTCGCCGAGGCTGACGCGGTTGACCAGGCGGGTGAAGGCCTCCGGCTCGACCGGGCAATCCGCTATGTTGATGTATGAGTCGTTGAGTAGCTTGAAAAGATCCTTTACTATCCACCGGCACAGCCGCTTTGGATCCTTGGACCCGGGCGCACAGCGGTCGAAAAAGTCCGAGACGCTCTTGTCCCTGGTAAGGATAAGGGCGTCCTCTCTGGGAAGACCGAGGTCCTTGACCAGTCTGGAAACCCTGTGGTCGGGAAGCTCCGGCATGCCCTTTTCCACTTCCTCTGCAAAAGCGGGTGTAATCTCTGTCTCCACCAGGTCGGGCTCGGGAAAGTACCGGTAATCAGGGGCGTCTTCTTTGCTGCGCATGAGCAGGGTTACCTTGCGCTCTTCGTCAAAAAGACGGGTCTCCTGGGGTACCTCAAGGCCTTTTTTCAGGAGATCAGCCTGGCGGGATATCTCGTAGTCCAGGGCCTCGGCCACGAAGCGGAAAGAGGCCATATTCTTGATTTCTGAACGGTTGCCGAACTCGGATGCGCCTTTGGGGCGCAGGCTGATATTGACGTCACAGCGAAACTGGCCCTTTTCCATGCTGCACTCGCTCACGCCTGCGTACCTCAGGACCTGCCTGAGCTTTTCCAAGTAGGCCCGCGCCTCATTGACCGATCGGACTGGATCGCGGGTGTGGTCTCCAACGATTTCAATCAGGGGGACGCTCGCCCGATTGAAGTCCACCAGGCTGTATTCGGCCGATTCAAAGGCGTCAGAGGAGTGGACCAGCTTCCCTGCGTCCTCTTCCAGGTGAATCCTCTTGATGCCCACCCTTCGCGTGCGGCCGTCGTCGCCGGGGATGTCCAGGTAGCCGTTTTCGCAAAAGGGCGTCTCATATTGAGATATCTGGTAGCCCTTGGGCAGATCCGGATAAAAGTAGTTCTTCCTGGCGAATCTGGACCGGTGGTTTATCTCGCAGTTGAGGGCCAGCCCGGCTCGGATGCAAAGGGCCACCGCCCGGCGGTTCAATACAGGGAGTGTTCCCGGATGTCCGGTGCATACGGGACAAATGTTGGAGTTGGGGACAGCGCCCGCTTGGTTCCTGCACCCGCAAAAGAGCTTGGTGCGGGTGCTGAGCTCTGCGTGCACCTCAAAACATATTATAGGTTCGTAATCCATGAATCATGCCTCCGAGGTCGCAGCATTCTGATACGCGGATCCGACTCGAAGGACTGTCTCCTCATCAAACGGCTTGCCGATTATCTGCAGCCCCACCGGTAGCCCGTCCACCCGGCCGCAGGGAAGGCTCATGCCGGGCAGACCGCTCATGTTCAACGGAGAGGTATAAACGTCCACCAGGTACATTTGGAGGGGGTCTTCCATCTTCTCCCCAAGCCGGAACGGAAGGCAGGGCGAGACCGGGCTGATCATGCAGTCCACCCGAGCGAACGCCCTGTCGAAGTCCTCTTTGACCAGGCGGCGGACTTTCTGCGCCTTGCGGTAATAAGCCTCATAGTAACCCGCAGAGAGCACATAGCTGCCGAGCATTATCCTTCGCTTGACCTCTCTTCCGAACCCCCGGCTGCGCGTGGATTCATACATTTCCAGCAGATCCGCAGTCTCCCCCGTGGAGCGGAACCCGTATTTGACCCCGTCATATCGCGCCAGGTTGCTGCTCGCCTCTGCAGTGGCGATCAGGTAGTAGGCGCTGATTGCGTAGCGGGTGTGGGGGAGCGATACCTCAATCACTTGTGCCCCTCCGTCTTCCATGACCCGCACCGCGCCCATGATCTTGTCCCGGATTCGGGGGTCCAATCCTTCCACAAAGTACTCTTGGGGGAGACCTATACGAAGGCCTTCCACCCCCCGGCCCAAGCCGTCAGTGAACTCCGGGACAGCGAACTCCACCGAGGTAGAGTCCCTGGAGTCCTTACCGCAAATGGTCCCCAGGAG
>JBKHIW010000169.1:0-4928 GCA_046538465.1 Desulfobacteraceae bacterium
ATATATGCCGAGGCCTTTAGCAGGGATCCCGAGTTCTATTCATTCAAGCGAAGCCTTGAGGTATACGAGGAGACCATGGATGAGAAGAGCACACTGGTCCTTTCAACGGACTCTGAGTTTCTCAAGTACCTAAAAGGCCAGCTGGATTCCCGGGACATTGAGCAAGGTTCCGCCGAGCGAAGGGCCGGCCCGCCCGGACCGGGGCAGGGCATTCGCTGAAAAGTCGGGAGCAAGACAATGGTGCGCACGGAGATACAACTATTCCTCAAGAACGCCCCGGGTGAGCTGGGGAAGCTGGCCAGCCTGCTTTCCAATGCGGGGATCAACATCGACGCCCTCACCATACAAGACGCCTCTGAGTATGTGACGGAGCTATTCAAGGCGCGGGGCAAGTCCCTCAAACGCATAGCACCTGCGGCCAGCTACGGCTCGATGCAAAAGGATTCGGCCCAGTACGCCCTGATCCGGTTGTTGGTGAACGACACTGACAGGGCCATGAGTCTGCTCTCCAGTAAAGGCTATCTATTTGATATCACGCCGGTAATCGCGCTGGTAATCGACAACCGCCCGGGCATGCTGGCCGAGATGGCCCGGAAGTTCGGAGAGGAGGGCATCAACATCAACTACGTCTACGGATCAGCACTGAGCGGCGAGGACCGCGCCCTGTTCGTATTCTCTCCCGAGGACATAGAGTTGGCCGCCCGCATATTTCAGGAGGAGCATCCGGATGAGTCATGAGGACGGACCGGCGGCCATAAATGCCTCGACCCTGGATATGTCCTCCGGCGTATCCACCTCGGGCAGATCTTCCTCCACTTGAGACACGCCGATCCGGTAGCCGTTTTCCAAGGCCCTCAGCTGCTCCAGCATCTCTGCGGCCTCCAGCCGCCCGGTGGGCAGTTTTGTGAATGCCTGCAGAAACCAGCCCCTGTAAGCGTAAAACCCCAGGTGTTTGAAGCGTGAATTCCCGAGATCCTGAGCCTCGTCACGGTGATACGGAATCGGGTGCCTGGAGAAGTAAAGGGCGCAGCCTCGGTTGTCCGTAACCACTTTTACTTGATTGGGGTTAAGTTCATCTCGACGATCCTTGAAACGGCACATCAAGGTAGCCATGGGGAGTTCCGGGTCTTCATGCAGGGGTTCCAGGAGCCTGGTTATCACTGAAGGATGGAATGAGGGCTGGTCCCCCTGGACGTTCACCACTATATCCCTCTCCCCGACCTCCAAGAAACGAGCGGCCTCGGCAGTTCGGTCCGTCCCGGAGGCGTGATCCGACCGGGTCATTATCGCCCTGCCGCCGAACCCCTGCACACAATGGAAGATGCGGGCATCGTCGGTGGCCACCCAGGCCTCCCCGGCCTCGGCGCATCTCGAGGCGCGACGGTAAACATGCTCCACCATGGGCCGGCCTGCGATTTCGGCCAAGGGCTTTCCCGGAAAACGGCTGCTGCCGTATCTTGCCGGTATCAAGACAACAATGCGCAGGGAATTCATACGGTCTGCCGGGCCGGTGATATGTAATAAGAGGCCCCCGCCGTATCAGATTCCCAGGCAGTCACGCGACTCACCCTCACCCCCGGGTCTTTCAGCTCCTCCTGGAGCGCTTCGAATATGTACCTTGCTATGTGCTCTGATGAGGGGTTCAAGCGGTCAAAGGGGCTGACCTCGTTCAAGAGCTTGTGGTCCAGCCTTCCCAGGACGCGGGCCGTTGCCGTCTTGATCTCTTGGAAATCGATCAGGAGCCCGGTTTGGTCCAGCTCTTCGCCCTCGACCCGGACCTCGACCTTCCAGTTGTGGCCGTGCATCTGCTCACACTTTCCACCGAACTCCCGCAATTGATGTGCGGCCGCAAATTGCGAGAGGATCTTAAGCTCGTACATGGGGGCCCTCCCGCCTTCACCCTCCGCTCTCTTGGGTGTCGTCTCCCGGATACGGTCGCCCGCACTCTGTGCACCTGCCGTTTTCGATTATCCCGGTACAGGTCCCGTCCGGACACAGAATCCGGTTTTCAAGATCCAGGTCGTCCGAGTCGTGGGCGTCGGGGAGCTCTTCGGCCTCCAGCCCGGCACCGCAGGCCGTACAGAATTTGGCATTCTCGGGTACATCTTCCCCGCACTCCGGACACTGTTTGGAGGGCAATGCCTCTCCACAGAATGGGCATTCAAGCATAGGTTTCAACTCTTCTTTGATGTGACCGTTTGAAACGGCGTGATCTGCTGTTTGACCCGGGTGCTCTTGCATTCGGGACAGCGGAATTTTTTATTGTCATACTCTGCAATGGACATGGTCAGACTAAACTCTTTATTGCACTTTTCACATCTAAAATCATATGTGGGCATTTCCAGCCTCCTTGCTGAAGGGTGGAAGACCGAATTCACCTGAGATCATATCCCTTCCGTCGTGTTTGTCAATTAAGATAGAGTTTTGACAGGGCTGAAACAGTGTTAACCTACCCTGTAGGTCCAAGTCCCTTGTTTTTCAAGGCCGCAGGAGAGCTATATTATCAGGTCGAAGCGTTGTTCACGTATACTACGCCCCCATTGGTCTACATCATGTTCGAGGGAGAGCCGGAAGCCGTGCCTTTCATAAAGTGATTTGGCCCGGTTCAAACCCTCAAAGGTCCACAGGAAAAGGCCCTTGAATCTACGCCTGACAGCGAATGCCACCGCCTTTTCAATCAAGGCGGATCCTATACCCCTGCCTTGGAATTCGGGCTCTACGATGAACCACCTGAGCCGGGCGAGTTGAGGCTCGGTCGAATGGCCGTCAACAGCCACGGACCCGATAAAGGCAGACCCGTTCCCTGCAACCCAAAGACCGTCGCAGATCGGATCAAAGCCCTCTATAAAAGAAGCGAGCTCTCCGGCTACTTGTATCTCGAATGTCTTGTCAAAGCCCCAATGCCGATTGTAGTAAACGGCATGGCACCGGGTAATCTCACCGATCACCCCCGGAGCGTAACCCGAAAAGCTGACTCCCGCCTTTTCCATCATCTCCGGATTCTTCCTTGGGTCAAGGCCGTTACTTGCCCGAAAGGCAATTATGTTATAGCCGAAATCAAGGGACCCGGATCCTAGAGATGCTGAATGTATAGGCCCCTGGTTGAATCATTGGCCTATTCATTCGGTCAGCATGGCGACCGAGGCGAAGCGTCCTGTTTCCCCTTCTCCGCGGTAGGAGAAAAAGAGATCGGTTCGACAGCGGGTGCACAGCCCGGCTGTCGCGATCCTGCCGGGGTGGAGCCCGGCCTCGATCAGCTGGCGGCGGCTGATGGCCCAGAAATCGAACCTATCCCCGCTCAGCATGAAACGCTTGAACCAAGGTGGAAACAACCGTTCATGTCCCACGAACTCGGCGCAGCATGGGCCCAATGAGGGGCCGACGGCCGCAAAGACATCTCGTGGATCGGTCCCGAAGTCGCGACTCATTTGCATTATCGCCGCTCCCAGGATTCCGCCCACGCTTCCCCGCCATCCGCAATGGATGTTCCCTGTCACCCCTCTCACCGGATCATAAAGGATCACCGCCTGACAGTCCGCTTGCTTGATCAACAGCCCCAGGCCGGGGATGTCGGTGATCATTCCGTCGGCCTTTACCCGCGAATAGGGTATTGTATGGCCACCTTTTTTCAGGCTCACCACCTCGGTGCCGTGGACCTGATCCAAATACACGAGCCGCTTTGCCCCCATAGCCAGGCGTATGAGCTCCAGATTCGTCCGTACGGCCTCTGGCCGGTCCGGGGTCCTTAGACCCACATTCAGCGATTCGCATGGAGGAAGGCTGACCCCTCCCTGCCTGGTGAAAACGGCATGGGAAAGCCCTTTGAGGCCGGAGAGCATGGAAAAGCGGAGCCGCGGCAAGCCGGCCCCGGGTTTGTCAGCGTTGCCTTGTTCAAAAAAGATCCCGCCGGAGGCGGGTTCTGAAAGGTCTCGGCCTTGAAGGGACTCTCTCATCTCGGGCCTGAGGGCTGGGTTATCAGAAGACAGCGATTAAAAAACCTTGGCCGTGCACCCCTTGTTCCGGCCGTCCGGAAGCCCGTTCACCAACCGGAGGAAGAAGGCAGAAGCGCCCATGACACCGACCGCCTTACTTACCGCTGCTTCCTTCCGGACCTGACGGGGTTCGTAAGCGCCGGTCACATGAGATCCACCTCTCCTGCCGGGTCGGCTCCCGGCAAGCATCCGGCCTCGGTCTTCCCAAGGGGACTTCGGCCCCGCATAAGCGGCTTTCGGGTGACAGGGCACCGCTAGCTCCCCGCCTAGCACGACCAAGGGCCTGTTCGGATGATCAGGCTATATCCACTCTCTCCTTGAGCTCCTTGCCGACCTTGAAAAAGGGGAGCTTTTTGTCCGCGACCTCTATTACTTCGCCTGTCTTGGGATTTCTGCCCTGATAGCCCTTATAGTGCTTGATCTTAAAACTCCCGAACCCCCTTATCTCTACTCTGTCGCCGTTGATAAGGGCGTTTTCCATGTCGCTGAAAACTGTGTTGACAACTTCTTCAGCCTTTTTCAGCGGTAGTTCTTCCTCTTTGGCAAGGGCCTCTATGAGTTGGGATTTATTCATGGCATAATGTCCTCGCTTGAATTGGTTGTTGCGGGTTTGCTCCCCTCGATATGCGGCTTCAGGGTTATGTCGGCTATGCTGAAACCACTCCATATTATTATTGAAAGACGAATCCGGAGTCAAGGCAAAAACAAGCGTTTGTCTATCGCTTGTTTCCCAAAGCCCTTGAGTTTTGCGATAGGCTGATGTACAAGCCCGGGCATGGAACAAAGTGCGACAGGTAGGGTCATCGCCATAGACGGCCCGGCAGGCTCGGGAAAGAGCACGGTCAGCCGTATTCTCGCCTGCAGGCTCGGGTACGTGTATTTGGATACCGGCGCCATGTACAGAGCCGTGGCCCTTGCCGCAAGCAGGTTGGGCCT
>JBKHIW010000170.1:0-4917 GCA_046538465.1 Desulfobacteraceae bacterium
TTGGAAGCCCACGGATACTTGCCGCCGAACTGCATGACATTGAGATTGGGGAAGACATCATGGTAGAAAAAGCCGCACAGACCCCCGCTGTCGTAACAATTCAGGAAAAGGACGTCCCCTTTTTTGTGCCCGGCTGAGCATTCGCCTTTAACGTCCAGTATCTCGGCCCTAAAAGGCTTTTCCGCCTGTTCAGACATGCATCCACCTCCTCTTATGCTTCATTGACTGGGAAAGGGCTTGAAGTAGGAAATCCCGCCCTTCTGCTTCAGGCCTTCCCCGGCGGCCCGCGCTTCTTTCTCGCTGTCATAGCCGCCCAGGTAGACACGATACCAGGTTTCTCCGGAGATCTCTTCTTCCCTGAAAAAGGCGTCATGCCCAAGCTTTTTCAAGTTCTCGACCTCCTTGGCCGCATTCGCCCTTGCCTTGAAGGATCCGACATGGAGCACATAAGCACCCTCTTCGGGCATGTCTCTGTGCTCTTTATCATCCCTGCTTTTCAAGGTACGAATATCATAGTCTTCTATAAGTTCAAGGTCGCGTAAGATACGAGCTTCCTTTTCCGCCTCCTCCTGCGTGGGGTACTCTGCAATGTATACCCTGTACCACTTTCCTTTACCGGGCACCGCCTCGCGCCTGGAAAAGGCCTGATGACCAAGCCTCTTCAATTGATCAACCCTCTGGTCCGCCTCCTGCCGGTCTTTATAGGCCGCCACCTGTATGCCATATCCCTCCGCAGCCATAGCCCCGACCCCGCAATGAGCCCAAAGGGCCATCGTCAGGATAAGTATTGCACATACACCGCCCCCCCGGAGCGCAGGGACCTTGGCGGGAGACTCGTTCATAGTGATTTCGCCCTCTTCTAATTCCGCATTCTAGCCAAGGGATTGATCCAGTCAATGGGTTTTGTTCCATCCCGGTCGTGCACCTTTTTGCGAGACCGCCAACATTGCCAACCCCCCTCGCTTGTGCTAGCTTCCATGCAGAAAATGTTGCGGAAGAGATTCCTGGTTTCCGGCCCGGAAAGACCATCATGAGAAAATCCCGGGCCGTGAAATAAATCCTATGGAGGCCCTATGAACCTCAATCAGGTAAGAGTCCTGGTACGCGGTGCCGGCGACATCGCCAGCGCCGTAGCCTGGCGGTTGAATGTTTCTCATTTTCCGGTGGTGATGACCGAGATCCCCCGCCCACTGGCGGTCAGGCGAAGGGTGGCCTTTTGCGAGGCGGTATGGGATGGAACCGCCGAGGTGCAGGGGGTAAGAGCGCGGTGTGTAGGCGGGCCGGAAGAGGTAGAAGAAACCCTGGCCCGAAAAGAGATTCCCCTGCTGGTGGACCCGGATCTGAAACATATCCGGACCATAGACCCCGGCGTTCTGGTCGACGCCACCCTGGCCAAGAGGAATATCGGAGTACACCGCGATCTGGCGCCCCTGGTGATAGGTGTTGGCCCTGGATTTTTCGCCGGCAGAGACGTCCATATGGTGGTGGAGACCAATAGGGGCCACTATCTCGGCCGGGTCCTGCTGGAAGGCGGGGCCGAACCCGATACAGGAGTCCCCGGGCCTGTCTTGGGCTACACCGAGGAGCGCGTCCTGAGGGCCCAGGCCGAAGGCCTGCTGGAGCCCTCGGCCGAGATCGGAGACAAAGTAGTCCCCGGTCAGGCAGTGGCTTCAGTCGGCGGTGTCGAGGTACACACACGGATAGCCGGGGTGCTGAGAGGACTGATAAGACCCGGCGCCCACGTATCCCAAGGGCTCAAGATCGGAGATGTGGACCCCAGGGGTGACATATCATATGTGGATACCATCTCGGACAAAGGTCTAGCCGTGGCCGGGGGCGTCCTGGAGGCCCTGTGCCGCATCTACAACAATGCCTCTAAACCCTGAGAAAAGGAAATATTTTGCAGCGGGATTGAGGTTCGCGGCCCTGGCCGCAGGGATTGCACTGGTGTTATTGGCCTGCTCGGCCGGCCGGGAACAATTCTCTGATGAGGCCCTCGGCATTGATCTCAAGGTCAGCGGCAGACCGAGCCTGGCGATACTGCCTTTTATAAACTCCACTGAAGAAGACGGGCTGGACGAACTGGTGCGGCGGACCCTTTACAGCCACCTGAGCCCCAAGAGCTTCCGCGATGTGGAGCTGGCAGAGGTGGACCGGATTCTGGATGTCCATAAGGATAGCTGGAAAGACACGCCGGCTGAAGACCTGGGGCGGATGCTGGGTGCGGACTTTTTGATATATGGGAAGGTCAGCGGCTTTCAAAAGGCCTTTCTGGGGATTTATTCCCAGGTATCCCTCACCTTGGAGATCGACATGGTCTCCGCCCTTGACGGGGAAAAAGTCTGGGAAAGGACCCTGACCGAGAGATCTCATGACGGTGGGCTTCCGTTCAGTATCTTTGGGGTGCTTCCTGCGACCCTCCGTTCCGGGCTCCACATGTCGTCGAAGCATACGGTGGAACTGGTGGACCGAATCAGCCGGCAATTGGCCGAAGAAGCCCCATCACCCTCGATCAGCGATCACGAGCCGGGCGCTGTGGACATACAGGTCGCCTCGTTCGTGGAAAGGTCCCGCGCCCGGGAAACCCTGGACCGTCTCCAAAAAGAGGGCTACCGGGGCAGGCTGGAAGAGGTGAATCTAAAAGGGATCATTTATCACAGGGTCCTGCTCGGCCCTTTTGAGAATCGGGCCGAGGCTCAATCTCTCCGAAATCATCTCGCCAGGGACACGGAGTTCCTGCCCCTGGTGGTTCCTAACTCTTCGTCTGTTGACAAACCGGAGAGTCCGGGTTAGAAAGTCTATTCCTTTGATAATATTTGCCGAGCTCTGTATAATAGATGTTTTTTGATTTTTTCCCTCCCGTGCCGCTTCCCTGTGACTGAATTTTCGATCACGGATGAGACCGCCGGAGCAGGCAGCATGCCGGGCCGCCTTTTGGTTCCGCCTGATCCAGGCACCAAAGGAGGATGCTCGAGCGACATCAAAAAGGTATTAAATGGATATTAAAATGCATATAATAGGGACTGGTTCAGCAATCCCTGAGCGTATACTGACCAATTTGGATCTGGAGGGCATCGTGGAGACATCGGACGAGTGGATAGTCCGTCGGACCGGCATCCGCGAACGTCGCATAGCCTCCAAGAACCGAAGCGAGAGTACAGCGGAGCTTGCCTCTATCGCCGCTCGGCGGGCCATGGAAATGGCCGGGCTCGAAGCAGGGGAAGTGGACATGATAGTCGTGGGCACGGTTACCCCGGACAGACAATTTCCTTCAGCCGGATGCATGGTGCAGGAGATGTTGGGCGCTCGCGGGGCAGTGGCCTTTGATGTATCGGCCGGGTGTTCCGGTTTTCTTTACGCACTCAGCACGGTGGATCATGCCGTTAGATGCGGCTCCTGCAAAAACGCGCTGGTAATAGGGGTTGAGCGCCTCTCATCGGTATTGAACTGGGAGGATAGAGGCACTTGCGTGCTTCTGGGCGATGGGGCCGGAGCCGTGGCTGTCTCCGCCGGCAAGGAAGAGGGCGGAATCCTCTCCACACATCTAAAATCGGACGGACATTACGCAGATCTCCTATACTCCTATTACGGCGAGAATCATGTCCCGGCCCTTCTCAGCGACATCGACGCCAAGCCTTTCAAGCTCTTCATGGAGGGAAACCGCTTGTTCAAAAAGGCCGTTGCGAGCCTCACCGAGATAGCCCTTTTGGCCATGGACACGAACAACCTCACCCCCAGCGACGTACGCCTGGTGGTCCCGCACCAGGCTAACATCCGTATAATCCATAGCCTGGTTAAAAGTCTCGGGATCCCCATGGCTCAGGTCTATACCAATGTGGAGCGTTACGGGAACACATCCTCCGCCTCAATCCCTATGGCGCTGGACGAGGCCCACAGGGCGGGGCGGATCGCCAGGGGAGATAATGTGCTGTTGGTAAGCTTCGGGGCCGGCCTCACCTGGGCCTCTTCCCTGCTGGAGTGGTCCCTCTAGGAAATCCGCTCTTAAACGGCTTGCCGGATGACTTCGCAGATCTCGACCCCGAACTCCTCCTGCTGCCATCTCCTGATCCCGTCCACACCCTCAATGTCAGAAGGCGCCTCGGGCCGGGCCATGCTCAGGGCGATTATCTGTGAATTGGTCAAGAGAAGCGGGGGGTCCAGATCCATTTCAAAAGCCCTCTCTCTACGCCACTCCTTTAGGGCGCGCATCCTCTTGACCACTGAGCGGCTCTGTCGCTTGGCCCGTCTCTTGGGATATACGGGCAGGGCGTCCGCGGGAAGCTGAAGCGCTTTTTGGATTCTTTCCAAAAGGCCCTGCCCCAGGGCCTTTAACTGCTTTTTCCTCAAGCCGGAGCCGGCCTCCAGCCCGCCCATGTCAGTGGGCCTTGTTCTGGCTATTTCCAAGAGTTGGGCGTTTCCCAATACATGAAAAGGCGGTACGTCTCGTTTCTCGGCCACTAAATTCCTGAATTGGAGAAGCTCTTCGAGTACGGCCAAACCCCGGGGATCCAGATCTCCGGCCCCTCTTACACGGCGGAAGAGCCCCCCTTGCACCGCAGGAGCGTGACGAACACGGCTCAGGATCTCGCTCTCCTCCTCCACCCACCGCAGGCGCCCTTTCTCTTCCAGCTCGGCCTTGAGCAGGCGGTAAAGGGGAATCAGGTGCGCGGCATCCCGCGCCGCATAAGCAAGCATATCCTCGGGCAGCGGGCGTATGGACCAATCGCTTTTCTGATGCTTTTTCTCAGTTATGATCCCGAACTTCTCACTCAAGAGACTGGCCAGCCCGGTCTCACACAGTCCTGCATAACGGGCCGCTATCTGGGTGTCGAAAAGATTGTTTATCCGCAGATTAAATTCCCTGTCCAGGGAGCGGATGTCATAGTCCGCACCGTGGAGGACCTTCACTGATCCCGG
>JBKHIW010000171.1:0-4912 GCA_046538465.1 Desulfobacteraceae bacterium
GCCAAGATCCAGTACGCCCTCTACCGGGAGGAGGCGGCGGTCGCTGAACGTATAGGGGTGGGCATCCAGCCCTATGAGAAGAAGGACTTCTTTTCCCGGACGAGCATCCTTGGGCAGGGGTTTATGGGGCCGGAGGAACTGCTTGGCTATCTGCGGGGAGGATGAACTCGGGCAGACCGATCAGATAGGCATCTCTCACCTACAAAATTGTACGAAAAGCATCGTTGCCGTTCTTCAGACGAAATCCCCTAGAAAACGGCTATGATGCACTCGAATTGGACTATGTAAAAGGCGGGGACTTTGACGATCTTATAGAGGGTCTGATAGGGTGTTTTTACAGGACCCGGGATACGGATCCGGAAAACCATGACAATGGCCAAAAAGCCGACAGTCACGGATCTGGAAAAAAGGATCCGGGAGCTGGAAGAGGAGGTCAGGGAGACCCGGACACTGCGGGAGATTTTCGAACGCCAGGCCGTGGATCTGACCGAGCGCGTCAAGGAGTTGAACTGCCTCTACGGTATCTCCAGGCTCCTGGAAGAGAACTCCGTCTCCTTTCCGTCGGTTCTCCAGGGGATCGTGGACCTGATCCCCGAGGGCTGGCAGTACCCGGAGATCACCTGCGCCAGGCTCGCCGTTGAAAACCGGGTGTTCACGACCGGGGGGTTCAAGGAAACCCGCTGGCGTCAGTCCAGGGACATCTTTCTCGGCGGCCGTCGCATCGGAAGGCTGGAGATCTTCTACAAGCGGAAGATGCCCCGGAAGGACGAAGGGCCGTTTCTGAAGGAAGAACGCAGTCTGCTCAACGTGATCGCCGAACGTCTGGGCGGCATTGTCGAGAGATTCCGGGCCCAGGAGCAGCTCCAGCGGCATCATGATTTTCTCGAAGAACTCGTCTCCGAGCGGACGTCCGAACTTCGGGCCAGCAATGAGAAACTGGCCCGGGAGATCGAGGAGCGGAAGGAAGCGGAGCAGTCCTTACGGAAACGGGAGCGTGAACTCGAGGTCAAGACCGCCCACCTCGAAGAGATGAACACCGCCCTCGAGGTCCTGCTCCGGAAACGGGACGCCGACCGCAGAGACCTGGAGGAAAAGGTCCTGTTCAATGTCAAGGAATTGATCCAGCCCGTCATCGAGTCCCTCCGTAGGAGCGGACTGAACGCCGACCAGGAGGCCCAGGTAGGGATACTGGAATCCCACCTCCGCAAGATCGTCTCCCCCTTCTCCCGCACCTTGACTTCCCCCTACCTGAACCTGACCCCGACCGAGATCCAGGTCGCCGCACTCGTCAAGCATGGGGAGACCACCAAGAGTATTGCGGATCGCCTGTTTCTGTCCACCAAGACCGTTGAGACCCACCGAAAACACATCCGGGAAAAACTCGGCATCCGGAACACCAACACCAACCTTCGCACCCATCTTCTTTCTCTAGAATAGGTATATTTCCTACCCACTGTCTCTCCAGTCTTTCAGGGTTGTCACGAGGTTATTTAGAAAAGATACTGTTTCAAATGAAATAGTATGTCCTGAAACCTTTAACCCATAAAGAGGAGCGGAAAGACATGTGCGGCATCGCCGGATGTATAGGAGTAAGGGACGAGAAGACCATCAACCGAATGCTGGACGCCCTGCCCCATCGAGGCCCCAATGATCGGGGTCTGCATGTTGGGAGCAACATGGTGTTCGGCCATACAAGGCTCTCCATCGTGGATGTGGCCCAGGGGCACCAGCCGATTCTTGCCCGGGAGGGCCGGTCGGGCATCATCTGCAACGGGGAGATCTACAACTTCCAAAAACTCAGGAAAAAACTCACGCCCCGTCACCGATTCACGACCAAATCGGACACCGAGGTGATCCTGCACCTGTACCAGGAAGAGGGGCCGGACTGCGTCAAGGAGCTGGACGGCATGTTCGCCTTTGCTCTCTTCGACGGGGAGGACTTCATGCTGGCCCGGGACCCCATTGGGATAAAGCCCCTTTACTACGGGTATTATAAGGACCACCTCTACTTCTCCTCCGAGCTGGGGGCCATGTCCCTGGCGGGGGTGGACGAGGTCCATGAATTTCCCGCGGGACACTACTACACCCCGGCAGAGGGCTTTGTCCCTTACTACCGTATCCCGGATATCGAGGATCACCTGTTGACCGACATCGAGGAGACGGCGGACCTTATCCGGGAGACCTTCTTGAAGGCCGTGAAAAAGAGGCTCCTGGCCGACCCCGAGGTGCCGGTGGGCAGTTTTTGCAGCGGGGGGTTGGACAGCAGTCTGGTGGCGGCCATTGCCGCGGAGGAGATCCCGCACCTTCATACCTTTGTGGTGGGCATGGAAGACGAAAACGGGTGCGTGAGCGACGATGTCAAGGCAGCCCGCATGGCGGCCGCTCACATCGACTCCACACATCACGAACTGCTTTTCACGGAGGAGGAGTATTACGAGGCCCTGCCCGTCGTGATCCGGGAACTGGAAAGCTATGATCCCTCCCTGGTGCGCTGCGCGGTGCCCTGCTATTTCACCTGCAAGCTCGCGTCCGAATACGTCACCGTGGTGCTCACAGGCGAAGGGGCCGACGAGCTCTTCACCGGGTATCACTATATGAAGCACTTTCCCAAGGACAAGCTCAACCTCGAGGCCAGACGCTGCATCGCGAACCTGCACAACATCAACCTTCAGCGTGCCGACCGCATGGGGATGTACTTCAGCCTGGAGCTCCGGGTCCCCTTCCTGGATGTGGAGATGGTGGATCTTTCCATGAAGATCCCGCCCGAGCTCAAGATCCGCGAGCATAACGGGGCCCGTATCGAGAAATGGATCCTCCGCAAGGCCTTTGAGGGGACCGGTTACCTGCCCGACGACATCCTCTGGCGCTACAAGGTGCAGTATACCCAGGGTGCGGGATGCGAGAGCCTCGGGGAGAGGATCGCGGACCAGGATATGAGCGATGCGGAATACGAACGGATCCGGGCTGAAAACCCCCGGGCCGTGATTAACAGCAAAGAGGCGGCCTACTACTTCAAGATCTTCCGCCGCACCCACCCCCAGGACTCCATCCTGGGCTCCATCGGCATATGGACGGGCTTTGATTTCTCCGAGGAGCGGGAGCACGTCACCGGGACCGTGGACGGGGATCTCAAACACGACTACCGGGATGAACCGGAGGAAAAGAAGGTCGCAACCGCATGACAGGGAAGGCGGACCCGCCGGGTCCGCCTTCCTTCGTCAAAAAAAGAGGATCCTCCTCTACCACTGTTACGACTGCACCAACATCACCCCCGTATCTTTCGACACGGAAGCTGACCGGCTCGCATTCACCCGTTTCTTAGGCCACAGAGCGTGATCTGAACATGTAGATTGCCCAACCAAGCGTGTCGCGCCCCCAACGCAGGTATGCCGCCTTCCCCTTGCTCACACGCTCAACCACCTCCGTCAAGTCCGGATCATCTGGATGGGTGCGAGCGTACTCGTCTGTCGCAAACCATTGGAGGCCTTCATACCGGTCCCAGTCGTCCTTGCTGCTTACAATGGTGTGAACGAGTTCCATTCCTCGCCGCTCCCCGGCTTCTGCATTCGAGGAGTGGCTCCCGAAGTCCTCTCGCGCGCATTCCAATGCCTCTAGGTAATCCCCTGACGGCTCCTGCCGCCAGTATGGCTCTCCCACGATCACCCATCCGCCGGGCCTGACCATACTGATCAGCGCCTCGAGTGTATTCGCATGACCCCCAAAGATCCAACTGGCACCGATACATGACGCTAGATCCAAGCTGTGCGGCTCGTCCGGCTTGAAATCCGCACCGTTCATCTCATTGAAGATGATGCCGGCACTCGGTGCCCGCATCTCGAGCCTTCTCTTCGCATCGGCGATGTGGAAAGGAGAAATGTCGATGCCCATGCCGCGAGCGCCATAGGCTTCGGCCAAGCGCATCAGAAACTCGCCCTTACCACACGCAATGTCAACCACCTGCGCGTTGGTCGGGAGGCGCAGGAGTTGCACGAGAAACGTCAGTTTTTCCTCGCTCATGGGATTGCATACCACATGTTCGCGGTGAGTAATGTCGTAGAACTTCCATATGTTCATAATTCTCAATCCTTCTTTTATGTGCGTGACCACGGTCTTCTCAAATGAGAGCGACAACATTCATATCTTTTCACTGTTAGTATTAGGACGATCGACCAAGCTCACCCGCGGCATAGGGATTGCCGCAGACCAGGCGTCGCCGTTCCATTTCTTCGGCTCGCACACGTTCGAGCAACTGATTCTCGATCAGGGAAGCTTGCGCTTCGCCTTGAAACACCACCACTCCCATCGTCTTGCTGTCGTACCGGCCGTCGGCGCACATTTCCACGATTCTTTTAACAATAGCATCAGCTTCCGGTCTGTTGATGATCCGGTTGTTTAAACCTTCTCTATACCCATCGCTAACAAAAACATGTTCCAGTGGCGGCAACCGGTTCGGGCCATATTGCCTCAACGGAATCAGTGGCGGATCCGAATAGCAAACCTCATTGCTGAATCCGATGATCTCCGGCATGCAGCGGAAGTGCTCGCGCAGCGGGATTCTCCGAGTTCCGTAACGAAGCTTCCCGTGATCAAAAAGGCTGACATTGACATCGAAGTATTTTTTGAAATCGAAATCATATAAATGTTCATCCAGCAACTTGTTAATTGGGGTGGTGTCCTGAAACTCTCCGCTGGGACTGATCTGTTTGGGTTCTTCGACGCGCAACGTGGAATTGGGTAAGGGCTCATGATTCGCTTTTTCCATGGTTGTGCCCCTTCGTTCTGGGTTGAGCCCGGGGTGAAGAGATCCCCTCTAAGGCCAAGGTCGGCTACGCCTCGGCAGGATTGAGAAGATCGCCGATGGGAGCTGCGATCAGGTAGATCATGGTGATGAAGGTCTTGTGGTTCCTGTACC
>JBKHIW010000172.1:0-4889 GCA_046538465.1 Desulfobacteraceae bacterium
CATGGCGTTTCGCGAGGGCGATATCCCCGTTGCGCGTGGCTACCTGGCACGTCACGCAGAGGACAAAGCCGACCTGGTGCGGCACCTTCTGGATGTGTGGGAGGCAGAGATGGCGGATGAGGCGTTGCGCAAGGAAGCCTCGGCTATGGTATTCGGACTGAAATAGGGGAAGTGACCTTGAAGGAAAAAGAGCAGAAGGCAGGAAGCTTCAGAGACTTTCCTTGGCAATACACGTACAAGACCTCTGCCTTGGGTTCGGATGGACTGCCCGTAGATATCCTTCATGACTTTTACCTCCCTGCCCTTAAGCGAAGTGTGCGCTATGATCGAATGGCCGGCTACTTCCGCTCCACATCCTTGGCAGCTGCCTCTCAAGGCTTTTCCGCCTTTGCGGCCTCTGGCGGGAGAATGCGTTTGGTGGTAGGGGCGGATCTGGATGAGGAGGATGTTCGCGCCATCTTGGAGGGTGATGTCCAGCGAATGGAGTCGCGTTTGGACGAGGGCTTGGGAGAGCCCGAGTCTTGGCCCGAGGAGGTGAGTCGGGGTGTTGAGCTTCTCTGTTGGATGGTGGCCCAGGGCTATCTCGAGGTCCGGGTGGCCTTTCGTGTGCATAAGGAAACCGGCAGACCCTTGCCTCTCAGTGCGGTGGATGATGGCTATGTGCATGAGAAATGGGCGGTACTCACCGATGCCGAAGGGAATCGGCTGTATGTGGCGGGCTCCTTGAACGAGTCGCAGAGAGCCCTGGTAAGAAACGCCGAGAACATTGACGTGCATGCGGATTGGTGGAGCGAGGTGGACCGCAAGAGGGCGGATGATGCAGAGGAGGCGTTCGAGGGCATTTGGGAGGATCGCCTTCCGCATCTTCGTGTGATGACCCTGCCCCAGGCGATTCAAGAAAGGCTGATTCGAATTGGAGAGGATACCAAAGCGCCTGTGGAGATAGACGGGTCCACGGCCATCCGGCCCGAGGTCGCACCCCCATCGGCCATGGAGCGCCTTCGGTTTGCCCTGATCAAAGATGGCCCCAAACTGCCGGGCGGGCGTTTTGTCGGTATGGAGACGGCACCGGTGAAGCCCTGGCCTCATCAGGAGGTCGTTGCCAGGCGGCTTATCGAAACCTGGCCCTACAGCTATCTCCTCTGCGACGAGGTCGGACTGGGAAAGACCATCGAGGCGGGATTAGCCATCCGTTCCCTCTATCTCAGCGGCCTGGCGAGTCGCGTGCTGATCTCACCACCTGCTGGGCTCACGAGGCAATGGCAGCGAGAGATGGCCTCCAAGTTCATGATGCCCTTTGCGCGCGCAATTTCTGGGCGGACCGTGCGGCATGAGTACATCCATCCGGTGGAGGAGAAAAGGCAAACCAAGAACCTTTATGGGCCTGCTCTCAACATTGTATCGACTGGGCTATTGAGTCGAAAGGACCGGAGGGATGCCCTTCACGGGGCCGAGGCTTTTGACATCGTACTGGTGGATGAGGCCCATTATGCACGCCGGAAAAACCCAAAGGATGGCCATAGAACGCACCCGCAATTTGGCAACCTTTACACCGCGCTTCGCGATGCGCTTCGCCAGCAGACGCGTTCTCTTTGGCTCGCGACCGCGACTCCAATGCAGCTGGACTGGATTGAGGTTTACGACCTCCTGTTCTTGACCAATCGCACGGGTCCATTTCAACAAGACCCCACCTTAACCTGGAAGTACTATGAAGCCTTGGGCTACTTGGTAAGAAGGGAAGATGTTCAACCAACCTATTGGGATTTTCTAAGAAGAGCGATCCGTTCGATAAAAGATCAGGATCCGTTTCACTGGAGCTACATTTCCGAGGCGGTAATGGATGGGCGAATCCGCGTTCCGGCGGATCTATGGCTCGAAAAGGGGAGAACGCCTAGAGGGCCTGATCGTCATCCCATGCTTCGCCTCATATTCGCCGCCGCGCCCCTCTCTAGGGTGATGCTGCGGCACACCCGAAGCCTTTTGGAAATCTATCAGCAGAAAGGAGAGCTTGGGGCGAACCTGGCGAAACGAAAGATCCTGCCCATTCCCACCATCGTGATGACGGAGCAGGAGAAACAGGCCTATGAGGAGTTGGAGGTCTATTGCCGGGAGCTCACCGAGCAAATTCGCGCGCAGAATCCATCAAGCTCATTGATGAGCCACCTAGGCTTCTATCTGAGCTTTCTGCGTCTCCGCTACGCCTCCAGCCTGAATGCAATCTGGAAGAGCCTAAAGAGAAGAAGAAAGCGGGTGCTGGCAACGCTTGCCTACCAGCAGCAGGATATTGATGAGACGATTGAAGACCCCGTGGACCTTGAGTCCCTGCTCATTGAGCCTGAAGAGGAGGAGGGGGATCGGGCGATCGAGGCCCTGCTGAAACATCGTACTCCAGAAGACCTAAGATGGGAGGAAAGTCGTCTCGACAAGATGATCCAAACGCTGGAGGACCAGTCCGGCACGCCCTCAAAGATGAGGGAGCTTTTCTCCGTGCTGGATCAGCGCAGGATGAAAGGGAAACGATTTCAGCAGACCGTCATCTTCACCCGATTTTACGATACGCTCGAGGATATCCTTGGGCGACTCAGGGCTGTCAATCCCTCCATGCTCATAGGCACGTATTCCGGCAAGGGGGGACAGTATGTCGATCCTCAGACCAAGGCAATCAAGGGCGTGGATCGCGAAGAGGTCAAGCACAGATTCATACGAGGGGAGATCGATATCCTGATTTGTACCGATGCTGCGGCTGAAGGTCTCAACCTCCAGACAGCGAATCTTCTGGTGAACTACGATTTGCCGTGGAATCCCATGAAGGTGGAGCAGCGCATTGGCCGGATCGACCGGATTGGCCAAAAGTTCGACGGGGTGTTCGTGCTGAACCTCTGCTACGCGGATTCGGCCGAGCAGAAGGTCTATGGCCGATTGTTGAGCCGATTGGCCCAGGCCAGCAGTGTAGTTGGTGCCCAGCAGTTTTCCCTGATTCCTATTTCCACGGAGGAGTTCTCCTCCCTCGCTGAGGGAACCCTGAAGTACGAGACGCTTGAAAAGCGCGCCCAAGAGCGCATGGCCCACCAGCGCCAGCGTGAGCAGAGCATGGAGATTCCGGCGAAGGACCTTTACGACATGTATGTGCGCTGGAGAGAGCGACAGAATAGGAGGCGATCACCCATTACACTTGAAGCCATATGGGCGGCTTTGTCCGAATCACAATACCTGCGTGATCTTGGATGCGTGCTTTCTTCAGATGCGGAACAAAACGTCCTTTTGCTTGGAAACATTGGAAATGCGCCGCGGAACACGGCCTTGACCGTAGACCGTGATCTTTACGAGAAAGGGAAGCAGGGACTCGAAGGCCGTCTTCATTTTGCATCGTATGGGGATCCTTTTTTTGATGCGGTCGTGGAGGAATTTGAGGCATTCGAACTGCCCGAAGGAGTCGAGCGGCTTACCGAAAAGGTCGAGGGGACGAAGGCGGAAATCGTGGCTTATGCCGTCAGGTGCATTAAGGACAATGGAGAGATTGGTTATCGGCTGATCATGTCCTGGGAGGATCTGAACGGACTCCAAGTGGATGACTCCGGACCGATTCCAGGAGAGGTGCTACAACGGCTACAGCATGAGCTTCACCAGGCCGTACGAGAGGCCTACGACGCAACACGCGCTGTGGGACGCCTGGAAGCAGAGAACCTTCGTGCAGGAATTGCTCAGTACCTTCTCGATCTTCTCATCGGAGAAAGCTTGGTGCAACCATTCAGCGCCACTGAAGAGGATCCTTTTTGGCCTGAGTTGAAAGAGCTCGACGAAATCATCCAAGACAGAGATCAGCTGATGATCAATGATGTACAGGTCGACATGCTGCGTACCATAATGCCCTATCTCCTCTTTGATCTACAAATACCTCAAGTCGGTCAAAAGGGGACAATCACGGTACCCATATATCTTGCAGAGTGTGCATTGGATGCAAGCTGTAGATTGGCCGACGGCATGAGAACAAAGAAGGCCGATTTGACCGTGGGAGCTCTTCAAGGGCGAATTAATCGAGAAATCAAGAGGCAATTCAAGGCCATACAATCGTATTGAAAGAGATATAAGATAAATTCAATAGTTGAATTGGAAATGAATTAAACGATGACTTGGCCTCTGTCTCGAAAGGGCTAAGATGAGTTTTACCGCTATCCGCTGGATTTCACGCTTCAAGACTGTGATGATGCGGTGGCGCGGCATTTGGGGTATAATCGGGCGTAACCTATGAAGGAGGCTCGGCCATGGCAAGTGCTGAACAACTCAAGGCCCTGCTTAAGTCGCATCTTGAAGGTGATGACCAGCGTTTCTTTTCAGTGGCGATGCAGGTTGCCGCCCACGAGGCGAAACTGGGCCACGGGAAGCTCGCCGAGGAACTGCGTGCTTTGATCGATCAGGCCAAGCGCCGCCGGAGTTCGGGACAGCCGGTACCTATCAGCCGTCCAAGAGGCGAGCTGGCCGGACTCCTGGCGGTTTCCTACCCCAAAGAGCGACGGGGTGACATGGTCCTGGATGAAACCTTGGGGCAACAACTTGAGCGCGTGATTAGAGAGCAGCGACACGCTGCCCAAATACTGGAGCATGGGCTTTCCCCACGACGCAAACTTTTGCTGGTCGGTCCTCCGGGAACCGGAAAAACCATGACTGCCACGGTTCTTGCGGGGGAACTGGGTCTCCCGCTGTTTCTGGTGCATCTTGACGGGCTCATCACGAAGTACATGGGAGAAACAGCGGCTAAACTGCGGCAGGTGTTCGATGCCACAAGCCAAACCCGCGGCGTGTATTTCTTTGATGAATTCGATGCCATCGGATCACAGCGCGGCCGGACCAACGATGTCGGTGAAATCCGGCGGGTGCTCAACAGTTTTCTT
>JBKHIW010000173.1:0-4882 GCA_046538465.1 Desulfobacteraceae bacterium
GGGGGATATCCAGGCCCGACCTTTGCCGCGGGCCGAACGCCTCGGAAAGATGTTCACAGCAGCCGGAGAATCTGCTGCAGCTCCAGCCGTATCTCCTGCAGAAGCCCGAATGCTTCTTCAGGATCTTCGCCTTGAGTTCTTGTCGATCTTTGCTCCCTCAGCCTCTTTTTTGCCCCTTCAATGGTGAGCTTTTCCTCATACAAGAGACGCTTCACCTCAAATATGGCTTCCAAGTCCTTGCGCTGGTAAGTCCTTTGATTCGAATCTGCTCGTCCAGGCCGGATCTCGCTGAACTCGTTCTCCCAGTAGCGAAGCACGTAAGGCTCCACCCCAATGATCCGGCTTACTTCGCCTATACGGAAGTACCGCTTGTTATCCGGAATGGAAACAGGCTTCTCAGCCGTCCCTGAGCCGTCCGCCCGCTTTTTCTTCAATCTTCCTGACGATTTTCTCATGGAGGAGGTTGACCTCCCGTCCATCGAGGGTTCGCTCCCTGGAGCGAAAAGAGATTCTAAAGGTCAGGGCCTTTTCCGAGGGACCTATCTGGTCGCCCCGGTACAAATCAAAAAGGTCCACAGATTCCACCAGGTCTCCTCCGGCCTCTTGAATCAACCTTCTCACATCAGCGCTTTCAACTCTGTTGTCCAGCACCACACACAAGTCTCGGATCACCGCCGGAAAACGAGCAAACGGCCGGTGCCTGTGCTCCAGAGGCATGCCTTTCATCACCACCGGTATGTCCAGCTCGAACAGGAAGACCTTTTCCGATTTCAAACCCCAACGCTCGGCCACCCCTGGGTCGCACTCGCCCAACGTTCCAGCCGAAACTCCCTCCACAAGAACCCTGGCTGCAGCCCGAGGGTTAAGGCCTGGAGGAGGAGTGTCCTCTGAGGCCGCCTCAAAGACAGGCTCCTCCAATCCCAAGTCCACAAGCAGCCCCTCCACCACTCCTTTAACATCAAAGAAGTCCGCCTCGCGGCCTTGACAGTAAAGAGTCCTGGGTTCGGAGGCACCGGATATCGCACCTGCCAAGGCCAGTCTCTCATCAGGCAACTCAGCCCCTTCGACTCGGAGGTACACCTTGCCCCATTCAAAGAGCTTTAGGTTACGTTCCCCGTGCGCCGTATTCCAACTAAGGGCCTGCAAAAGGCCTGGGAGCAAAGTAGTTCGCATGATCCCCTGATCCCGGCTCAGGGGGTTGACAAGGGGCACGGTCGCACGCAGCCGGCTCCCCTCCGGGGCCCCCAAAAGGTCAGGCGCGTCCATGGAGATAAAGCTGAACGTTATGACCTCGGTGAATCCAAATCCCACCATAACGTCCCTTACACGATCACCCAGGGACACCTCTGCGGGGTCCGGTTCCTCGGAGGGTCTCACCGCCGGGTATGTGACCGGGATATGGTCGTATCCTTCCATTCGTGCCACTTCTTCGACCAAATCCACCTCCCTCTTCAGATCCACACGAAAAGACGGAGGTCTTGCCCGGAGCGTATTTCCATCCGAGTCCCCGGCCACCTCAATACCCAGCGACTCCAGATGAGAACTCATGGTTTGCGGTGGAAGCGCAGTCCCCAGCAGCTCATTGGTCTTGTCCACCCTCAAGATTATCTCGCAGGGGTTGTAGGGACTGGGATATATGTCCAGGATTCCCGGTACCACCGCACCTAATGCAATTTCTTCCAGAAGCTCCAGCGACCGGTACAAGGCACGATCCGCGCCCTCAATATCCACACCCCGCTCGAAGCGGTAAGAGGCCTCGGTAGAAAGACCCAGCCGCTTTGCGGTCCGCCTTATAGTCACCGGGTCGAAACAGGCGCTTTCCACCAGCACATCCTCTGTGTCTTCCTGTATTTCCGAATTGAGCCCCCCCATTACGCCGGCCAGCCCCACCGGTCCTTCGGCGTCGCATATCATCAGATCCGCCGAAGACAATCGGCGTTCCTGCCCGTCCAGAGTGGTAAAAAGCTCCCCTTCAGCGGCCCTCCGCACCAGGATCCTATGCCCCCTGAGCCGGTGAAAATCGAATGCATGAAGGGGTTGACCCATCTCCAGCAACACGTAGTTGGTAATGTCCACGACATTGCTTATACACCGAATGCCGGAACAGTAAAGTCTATACCGCATCCAAAACGGCGAAGGCCCGATTCTTACACCCTTTACCAAGCCGGCCGTGTACCTCGGACATCCCTCGGGGTCATCTACCTTGACACTGGTTTGTTCGTCTATAGAGCCTGGGCCCAGCCGGTTTATTTCCTTGTGTTCCGTAGGAAGCCTCAGCCTGGCGCCGCTCTTTGCAGCCACCTCCCTGGCGATACCGATCACCGAGGTGCAGTCCGGCCTGTTCGGAGTGATCCCTATCTCCATGGCCCAATCTATGACAGGCGCTGCACGTTCAATCGGCGTGCCCGGATCGGTCCGCTCAGGAAGGACCATCAGCCCTGAGTGATCGTCTGTGAGCCCCATCTCATCTTCGGCAAGGAGCATCCCACGAGACTCCACCCCTCGGATTCGGGCCTCCCTGACCACCATTCCATTAGGCAACCGGGTGCCGGGCGGCGAGTAGGGCACAGCCATTCCAACCTTTAAATTCGGCGCTCCACACACCACCGGGACTTGACCGGCCCCGGTCTCCACCATGCAAATACTTAGATTATCCGCATTCGGGTGCTCCTCGATCGATATCACCCGCCCGGCGATCACGCCTTGGAGCCCTTTTCCCAAGGGCTCGACCGCCTCTACCTCCAGCCCGGCCATGGTCAAGAGATCGGCCAGCTCCTGAGGCTCGGCCTCGGTATCCACATAGTCCTTAAGCCAATTGTAAGTCAGTCTCATCTATAAAAGCACCGATAAGGCGGCTGAATAGCCCTGAGGCTTCTGTCCGCCGTTGAACCCTGTCGTGGTTGCGATCTTCACTGCAAAGGCAGGCCGACCTTTGAGCATCTCACCCGGAACTAGAACTGCCGCAGAAATCTTGCTTCATTTCGGAAAAAGAGCTGGATATCGTCAATTCCGTACTTGAGCATGGCTATGCGTTCTATACCCATTCCGAAGGCAAATCCCGAGATCCGCTCCGGGTCGTACCCCACAAAACCGTATACCGAGGGGTCAACCATGCCCGCCCCCAGGATCTCCAGCCACCCGGTAAAAGAGCAAGTCCTGCACCCTCCCCCTCCGCATATAACACACTGTATATCCACCTCTGCGCTGGGCTCGGTGAAGGGGAAGAAGCTCGGCCTGAACCGAAGGGCGGTCCCTGAGCCGAAGATCTGATGTACAAAAGCGGTCAAGGTCCCTTTCAAGTCCCCAAAGGTCACCCCTTCGTCCACCAACAGCCCTTCGACCTGATGAAACATGGGGGTATGGGAAACATCCGAATCCCGGCGATAGACCTTGCCCGGGGCTATTATGCCAACCGGGGGCGGCTGCTTTTCCATCACCCGAACCTGCATGGGGGATGTGTGGGTGCGAAGCACTACATTGTCCGAGATGTAAAAGGTATCCTGCATGTCCCGGGCGGGATGATCCTTGGGCAGATTAAGGGCTTCAAAATTATAATAATCCAGCTCTACGTTAGGGCCCTTCACCACCCTGAATCCCATCCTGCCGAAGATGCGGCAGATTTCCCTGGCCGCCTGGGTTATGGGGTGAAAACGGCCCCGTGCAGGGCGCCTGCCCGGAAGGGTCACATCAAGGAAATCGTGCGAATCCCGCTTATCAGAGGCCTCGAGCTCTCTTTTGCGCGCCTCAAAAGCGGCGCTTAGCCTCTCCTTGGCCTTGTTTGCCTTAAGACCGGCCTCCCGCCTCTCTTCCTGGGGCAAGTCCTTTAGCCCCCTCAGGACAGCGGTAAGCCTCCCCTTCTTTCCCAAATAAGCGACCCTGAACCTCTCCAGGGCCGCGGCGTCCTCTGCGCTTTGCAGCTCACTCAGCCCTTGTTCTTCGATTCTGGCAAGCTCGTCGATCATCGCGAACCAGGGTAGGCTAAGCCTTTACCATCTCGGCAATTCGTGCAAAGGCCGCCGGGTCGTTCACGGCCATGTCCGCCAACATCTTCCTGTCCACTGCGATGCCAGCCCGGTTTACTCCACCCATGAATTGCGAGTACGACAGGCCGTGCTGCCTTGCCGCCGCATTGATCCTGATGATCCACAGTTTTCTGAAATCCCGCTTTCTGACCTTCCGGTCCCGATAGGCATAGGCCCTTGCGCGATCCAGGGTTACGGCTGCAGTGCGGTAAAGCTTGCTGCGCGCCCCCCTGTATCCCTTGGCCGCCTTCAAGACTTCTTTCCTGCGCTGTCTGGACGGCACGCTTCTCTTTACTCTAGGCATAATTACACCTCATTTTTATTCCCGCCCGGCCCTGCCGGATACGGCCGCGTCAGCCGTCCGCCCCATCGGGGGCAAGGCACCGGGCTCAAGTAAGGTCAATCGGGGGGTTGCAAGTGCCTCAGACGTAAGGCAGCATACGTCTTACACTCTTCAAGTTGGTCGAATCCACCAGCCCCGATTTTCTCAGGTTTCGCTTCCTCTTTGTACTTTTTTTGGTCAGGATATGATTTGCGAATGCCTTGTTGCGAACCACCTTTCCCGACCCAGTCGTCTTGAACCGCTTGGCGGCACCACGATTGCTCTTAATCTTAGGCATCTTAAACCTCGATCAAAGATTGGGACTCATCCCATTGAAACTTGAAACTATTAGGGCAGATAACCAGCTCAGGGGCTTTTTGTCTGCGAGAACGAATCCCGCCCCTCAGGAGCCGTCCCGCCGCCCGAGTCCATCCACATCCAGCCGACGAGTATGATCCGGCGCTACTTCGGCACCAGCACCATGGTCAAGCGCCAACCCTCACGGGTGGGGGGCTGCTCCACAGTACCCACATCCTCT
>JBKHIW010000174.1:0-4882 GCA_046538465.1 Desulfobacteraceae bacterium
TTCCTGGTGGCGGAGGGCCTGAGGCGGCTGGGGATCAGCGTCCCGGTGGTCTACAATCTTTCAGGGTACCAGTCGATTGAAGAGCTGAGGGCGGCGGAGGGCTCGGCGGACATCTATCTCCCGGACTACAAGTATGCGGACTCCTCATTGGCCGCTCTTTACTCCTCTTGTCCCGATTACCCGGGAAAGGCGCTTGACGCCATAGGAGAGATGCTCAGGCAGAAGGGTCGCTTGGACGTATTGGAGCCAGAGGGGGAAGCCGCTCAAAAGGGGGTATTGGTGCGCCACCTCGTACTCCCCGGGCATGTGGAAAACTCCGTCCAGGCGCTGACATCATTGTTCGTGGAGTTCGGACCGGATCTCCCCCTGAGCCTGATGAGTCAGTACCACCCGGTGCCGAGGCCTCTGCCCCCGAATCTCCGCCGCCGGGTCTTGCCGGAAGAATTCAACAGGGTTTATCGGCACGCGGTAGAGCTCGGATTCAGGCATGTCTTTTTCCAGCCCCCCTGCCGCGATTCCGGCGAAGACGCGGAGTTCCTGCCGGACTTTTTGGATGAGCGGCCGTTCAGGGGCCGCTCCTCAGTCGTTGACAAATCCGAGCGCGCCCGGGTATAGGAGAGCCATGAAAACGGCCTTTCTCCAGTGCTTCTCCGGCATCAGCGGAGATATGCTGATAGGCGCCCTGATCGACGCCGGACTGGACCTCCGCCTTTTGGAGGACGTGGTAAGGTCCCTCGGGCTTCCGGGAGTGGGAATCGAGGCGTGGCCGGAGGAGCGAAACGAGATCTACGGCACCCGCTTCCTGGTCCATACTGAGGAGAGCCCCGGCTCCCACCGGGGCCTCGAAGAGATCAGGGGAATTATAGAAGGCGCCGGCCTGGACCAAGAGGTCAGGGAGCGAAGCCTGGAGGTGTTTCAGGCACTTGCCGAGGCAGAGGGGAAAATTCACGGCCTTCCTCCGGGAGAGGTCCATTTCCACGAGGTGGGGGCGGCTGATTCCATAGTGGATATTGTGGGCGGGGTGTTCGGGTTGAAGGAGCTGGGGATAACCAGGCTGTTTTGCTCCCCCTTGCCCCTGGGATCCGGGTTTGTAAACAGCCGCCATGGAGCCCTGCCCGTGCCCGCCCCCGCCGCCCTGGAGCTCCTCAAGGGCGCGCCGGTCTATGACCCGGGGATTCGAGAGGAGCTGGTGACCCCGACCGGTGCTGCCATGGTCAAGGTCCTGGCCCGGGGATTCGGGGACATGCCGGCGCTGACCATGGAGTCGGCCGGCTACGGTGTGGGAAGCAGACGCCTTGCAGACCGGCCGAACCTCCTCAGGATCGTACTCGGAAGTGAGCCTGTGGAGGCGCTCACCGATACGGTGGTGATGATGGAGACAGACCTGGACGACTGCCCTCCGGAGTGGGCGGGCTATGTGATGGAGCGCCTGCTCGCTGAAGGCGCCCTGGACGTCAGCATGGTCCCGGTCCAGATGAAGAAGAACCGGCCCGGGGTGACCATCAGGGTGCTGGGGAGACCTGATCAAAGGGACTCGCTGGCCGAGGTCCTCTTCAGAGAGAGCACAACCCTGGGGGTGAGGTATCAGGTGGTCAACCGATTGACCCTGAAACGCTCCGGCGGGCGCCTGGACAGCCCCTGGGGGCCCATAAACGTAAAGCGGGTGACCGGTCCTGACGGCAGGATGAGGTGCACCCCCGAGTATGAGGAGTGCAGGCGGATAGCCTTGGAAAAGGGGATACCGCTCCAGGACGTATATGCGTGGGTGAACTCCAACCCCCCGGTTCCGGAATGACTCCTTGAAGTCTGATCAACCATCTGATAGGTTATTGTTTAAAGAGGCGTTCCGGGCAGCGGATCGGCCGTGCCGGGCCGCGCTCCTGTTCTCCTCCTTCTTCGGTGCGGGTCTCGTACCGAAGGCCCCCGGCACATTCGGAACCATCGCTTCCCTGCCCCTGGTCTGGCTGATGCACGCCTCAGGGCCGGTCGGAGGGGCCCTGTTGATCCTGGGGCTGACCGGCCTCTCGGTGTGGGCCGCGGGCACGGCCGAGCGCGCCCTGGGAAGGGGGGACCCCCCGGAGGTGGTGGCCGATGAGGCGGCGGGATTCATGGTGGGCCTCTACATGCTTCCGTTCTCATGGATTTACGTGGCCGGGGGGTTTGTCTTGTTCCGGGTGTTCGATATTGTAAAGCCCTGGCCGGTGCGCCGGGCTGAACGGCTTCCGGGCGGGGCCGGCGTGGTGGGGGACGATCTGCTGGCCGGCCTCTACACCAATCTGGCGCTAAGGGCGGCCGGTGCGCTGCTGGCCGCAGGCTGAGGCCGGGGCGGGGCTGGGATGCATGGAGAGATAATCACAATCGGAAACGAGCTGGTGTCCGGACGCACACTGGACTTGAACGCGTGGTACGCGGCCGGGCGCTTGGCCGCGTGCGGGCTCAGAGTCACCCGGATCACCACGGTGGGAGACGACCCTGATCGGGCCGCGGCCGCCATCAGGAAGGCGGTGGACTCTTCACGGTTCGTCATAGTAACCGGAGGGCTGGGGTCCACTGAAGACGACCTGACCAATGAGATCGTGGCCGATGCACTCGACCGGCCCCTCTGCCGGGACGAAGAGATGTTCGAACTGATCAGGCGGTATGTACTCAGGCGGGGCCTGGAGATGACCCCTTCCATGGAAAAGATGGCCTGGGTCCCCGAGGGCTCCAGGATGATCAACCCCAGGGGCACTGCATGCGGCTTCTCCCTGGTGGAAGATGAGGTCAGGCTCTATTTCCTCCCCGGCGTGCCGGACCAGATGCGATTCCTGATGGACCGCTTCGTGCTCCCGGAGATACTGCTGGAATGCGAGACCCTCCCGGTAATGCGCCAGCGGTCCCTGAAGCTCTATGGAATCAGTGAACCCGAGCTGGCCGAGAAGCTCAAAGGCCTGCCTCCTGCCGGTCCCGGCGTGGAGCTGGGGTTTTACCCCCACTTCCCCGAGAACCACGTGAGCATCAGCGCCCGGGGCCGGGACGAGGCCGGGGCACTGGCCGAGTTGGACCGGCTGGAGCTCGAGATAAGGAGGCTCCTGGGCGCTTATGTATTCGCAGTAGGAGACCAGGGCATGGGGGAGGCGGTAGGAGAAGCCTTAAAGGAAAAGGGGCTCACCCTCTCCACGGCCGAATCGTGCACAGGGGGCCGCATAGGGGACTTGATAACCGACTCCCCGGGTAGCTCCGAGTACTTCCTGGGCGGGGTGGTGGCCTATGACAACAGGATCAAATCCCGGCTATTGGGCGTCCCTCCCGAGCTCATCAGCTCGCACGGCGCGGTGAGCGAACCTACTGCACTGGCCATGGCCGAGGGAGCGAGGACCGGGTTCGGATCCGACCTGGCGGTTGCGGTCACCGGGATCGCGGGCCCCGGGGGAGGCAGCAGGGAAAAACCTGTGGGAACGGTCTTCCTCGGGTTGGCCGCGAAGTCCGAGACCATTGTCCGCCGCTACAGGTTCTGGGGGGGAAGAGAACAGATCAAGCTGAATACGGCCATGATGGCCCTAGACTGGGTGAGGCGATATGTCCTCGGCTATCCGCTGCTTCCTGGCGTTTGAGCTCCCTCCCGGGGTCAAG
This sequence comes from Desulfobacteraceae bacterium, assembly GCA_046538465.1. Taxonomy (GTDB): domain Bacteria; phylum Desulfobacterota; class DSM-4660; order Desulfatiglandales; family HGW-15; genus CAZYJR01. The sequence goes on from JBKHIW010000174.1 coordinate 3,613, forward strand.
GAGACCGCGATACGGGTGCTTGAGGATATGCGGACCGCCTCGGGCGAGGTCAAATGGGTGAAGCCCGGGGGCATGCATCTGACCGTTGTCTTCCTGGGCAACATGGACGAGGACCGGCTTTCTGATATCTCAGGTGCGGCTAGGGACGTCTGCAGGAGATTCGCCCCCTTTGAGGCGGCCCTGGAAGGGACGGGGTTCTTCCCGCCAAGGGGACGGCCCAGAGTGGTGTGGCTGGGCATAAGAGCGGATACCAAGCGCCTGGGGGCCTTTCGAGACGCGCTTCAGGATGCGCTCTCCCCCTTAGGGGTCAAGAAGGAGACGCGCCCCTTCAAGCCCCACCTCACCCTGGGGCGCTTTAGAAAAGACGGCCGTCTGGACCGGCCTCTGGACTCGGCCCTCTCCCGCTACCGGGACCTGCAGGGCCCGGAGTTCACCCTTCGAGAGCTGGTCCTTTTCAGGAGCGAGCTCAAACCCGGAGGGGCCGTTTATACGGAGCTCGACCGATTCCCCCTGGCGGAAGACGCCCGGGGCACGACGCAGGAGGAGTGATTCATGAATGAACGCGCAGACAAGGAAAGGGCCGTAGACCAGGCCATCAGTCAGATAGAAAAGCAGTTCGGTCGGGGCTCCATCATGAAGATGAGCGATGACAGGGTGGTCAATATCCCGGCCATATCCACGGGATCTCTCTCCCTGGACCTTGCCTTGGGGGTGGGCGGAGTACCCCGGGGCAGGGTTGTGGAGATCTTCGGTCCGGAGTCTTCCGGCAAGACCACACTGGCTTTGCACATAGCGGCCGAGGCCCAGGCGCAGGGGGGGACAGTGGCCTTTATCGACGCGGAGCACGCCTTGGACCCGACCTACGCAAGAAAGCTGGGGGTGGATGTGGACAACCTTTTGGTCAGCCAGCCGGATACCGGGGAGCAGGCCCTGGATATCGCCGAGATCCTGGTGAGGAGCGGGGCGGTGGACGCCCTGATCATCGACTCGGTGGCCGCCCTGGTGCCGAGGGCGGAGATCGAAGGGGAGATGGGCGACCAGCACGTGGGGCTCCAGGCCCGCCTGATGAGCCAGGCCCTTCGGAAGCTGACCGCGACCATAAGCAAGTCCCATACCTGCGTGATCTTTATCAACCAGATCCGCATGAAGATAGGGGTGATGTTCGGGAGCCCGGAGACCACCACCGGCGGAAACGCACTCAAGTTTTACGCCTCTCAGAGGCTGGACATAAGGCGCATCGGCTCCATCAAGGAGGGGGAACAGGTGCTCG
>JBKHIW010000175.1:0-4863 GCA_046538465.1 Desulfobacteraceae bacterium
CCTCCTATGAGTGCGATTGCCAGGACCAACACCCCAAGCCAGCAGAGAATCTTCTTTATCATGCGGCTTCAACCCCTTCGGCCGTCCGTTTGCCCCCTCCCGACCTTACCTTGATCAGCTCCGCGACTATGCTGATCGCTATCTCTTCGGGTGTTTCCGCCCCTATGTCAATACCTATGGGTGCATGAACGCGGGCGAGCTGCTCCTCGGAAAAGCCTTCCTCCAAGAGCCTTTTATAGATGGCCTCGATCTTTCGACGACTCCCTATCATTCCAATATACGCGGCCTCTGTGGAGAGGGCCTGTTCCAGGACTGTCTTGTCGTGGGTGTGCCCTCGGGTGACGATTACCAGGTAGGAGGTCGGGTCCACCGGAAGACCGGCCATCGCTTGGTGGAAAGGCCTGCAATGGAGCTCCGAGGCCTGTGGAAAACGGTCTCTGGAGACGAACTCGGGGCGATCGTCGAGTACCGCCACTTTGAATCCCACCCTGGCGGCCAGGGGTGCGATCTCGCCCGACACGTGCCCCCCGCCGAAGATGTAAAGCACCGCGTGTGCAGCCACCGGCTCCACGAGAACTTCCATGGTCGCCCCTTTGTCGTCCTCAAGGGTCAGCACCTGCACCTCCCGCGAAACCAAGGCCTTCCTGAGCCGTTTTACCAGATCCTCGGGCATTTCCTTGTCGCCGAAGAGCGAGCCCGCCGCCCCACCGGCGCGCTCCACAAAGGCCTTGGGCACGGCCGCACCCGTCCATCTCTCGGGGTCAAGAGCGGTGGCCGCGGCACCCGAGCTCCCCTGCTTGACTGTCTCCAGGATTTGTGCAAATATACGAATATGCTGAGAGTCGCCGGGGAAGACAGGCTCCAGGAAAACCTCCCCCTCGCCCCCGCAAATCATGTCGGTCCCGGCGGCCTCCTCGCCGGTCAGGTGGAATTCCAGTCTGAACGGCCGTCCGGTTTCCAGCACGTGCCTTGCCTGCTCCCTGACCCGGGCCTCCAGGAGGCCCCCGCCGACCGACCCACGGCATGATCCGTCCTCGAAGACCAGCATGCGGGCCCCGGCCTCTCTGGGGGTGGAGCCGGTACGTTTTATCAGTGTAGCCAGGGCGCAGGGGCGTCCATGCTTGGCTGAGTCGATTATCATCTGGAAGATCTTATCCATATTCATTCTCCAAAGAAGCGGATGAACCGTCCCTGGAGCAGGGATCCCAACACGACCGAGATCTCTCCCGGGCGGCACTCCGCCAGTATTCTCTCCGCCGCTTCCCTGCCCGGTCCCTCACCCGGGGAGAGGTCCAGGCGGTTCAAGAAGACTGTTTTGCCGGCCCCGGGCGGGACGCCTTTGAACAGGCCCTCGGGATGAAAAACAGCCGCAACCAAGGCGCGGGGGGTAATTCGGTCGCCGGGGCGAAGGCCGGTTACAGCGGTGAAGCGCTCCATGCGGAAGACGTTGTCCGGCCCCATAGAGTGCCCCAAGGCATCGACTCCGATTACGGCCGCCACCAGCGTGGCGGCCTGGGGTATCACCGGCTCATGCGCCTCCGGGACCTTGAGCGGTCTTCCCGCCGCCCCGTCGGCCTCCACCAGCATATAGTCCACTTCACCGGAAGAAAAGACCTCTTCGGCCAAGCCGGGTTCAATGCCCTCAACCTTGCCCGGGGGCACGCATGCTCCTCCCAAAAAGGCCCTTGCTTGAAGCTCCAGGGCAGCCCGCAGGCGCTCCCGCCATCCCCTCTCCGAGGTCAAGGCCAAGTCACCCATGGCAAGGGCCTGGTCCAGCATGACCTTGGTGGTGGTGGAGGCGAGGACCACCCGTCCTTCGACGGTCAGCTCCCGGACGAGCACGGCGAGCAGAGTGCTCTTACCACCACCGCCTACTACCGCCACCAGCTCCCGGGGGCCGAGCCCCAGGGCGAGTCGCGCCCTTGTCAGCAGCCTTTCCAAGTCACTTCTTTCTGAGGACGCGGCTGTCGCCCACGCGCACGGTCACCTGATTCAGGTCAAAGTACTCGATCAGGGGGATGGTGTACTTTCGGGAGCTCCCGGTCATCTCCTTGAACTGAGGGGTGGTTATTTCCCCATGTGTCTTTAGGAATTCCACCAGCCGCCCCTGAAGATCCTCTACGGCCTCCCGGTGGAAGTATAGGTCTTCCTTGACCTTGACCAAGACTCCTTCCTTCGCCATGACCTGGAGGACATCCCTGGCGCTCTCGCCCGGAAAACGCTTTTCCAGCTCCTTGAAGTAAGGGGGCTGGAGCCCTCCTTCCCTGTATATCTCTTCGATTTCTTTTTTGATCTTTTCCTGATCTCTTCCTAAGGTAACCTTATGTTCTTTGAGGTGAAGTATTTCTTTTTCCTGGTCGATTCGCCCCTCTTGGAGCAGGCGTTGAATCATGTAGTTGAACAGCTTCTGGTTCCTGGCCCCGGCCGTCCTGGAGCGGAGCTCTTCTTTGCTCAGACCGGCCTTAAGGGGGTAGTCCTTGTGATACCTGTCCAGCGTCTCCAGGACCTCCCGCCGGGCCTCTTCGTAAAAGTCACTGTGGATATAGGCCTTTCGCTCCTTGTCGTACTGAACCACGCGTTTTTCGGATCGAAGTCCCTGGAGGATTTCCTCCAGTCTGTTCTCCTTGATATTGGCGAGGAATAAAAGGTCCCTTTGCTCCAGGCCCTTGAACCTTGCATTCCTCACGAACTGCTCGACTATGGAGACCGGCTCCCCCTGCTCCAGGACCTCCAGCTCCTTCAGGGCGGCCTCTGAGTAGCGTTTCTTTTTCAGGGGCAAGGGATTGAGGATGCGGCCGCCGCCGATGGTCCTGACCGGCGAGTAGCTCCTCAGCACGAACCGGTCCCCGGCAAGGACAGCAATGGGACGGTCCAGCCTGATCTGGGCGAAGCCTCGCTCCCCTGGCTCCAGGTGGTCACGGTCCAAGAGGACCACCATGGAGAGAACCTCGGCGGTGCCGGTGTGAAACCGCACCTTTGCCCGATTCTTGAGCTTTCGCGGCGCACTGGGCAAAAGCTCCACGACCACGTCCAGCATATATGAAGTACGCAAAGAGTCTCTGGCCGCCACCACGTCGCCGCGCTGAAGCTGCGCCTTTTCTACACCCTGGAGGTTCACGGCCGTCCGCTGCCCTGCCCGCGCCTCTTCCTCTTCATGGTTGTGGATCTGTATACCCCGCACCCTGGCGTCGATCCTCCCCGGGTAGACAGTTACTTCCTCTCCGGTCCTGACCGCGCCGGAGACCGTGGTCCCGGTGACAACCGTGCCGAAGCCCTTCATTATGAACACCCGGTCTATGGGTAGGCGGAAGATGGTGCCGGGCTCACGCTCAGGCACCTCCTGGACCAGTATATCGAGTACCTGGATCAGGTCCTCCACGCCCTGGCCGGTCACCGAGCTCACCTCCACCATGGGGGCGTCTTCCAGGAATGTCCCTTCCAGGAATTCGGCCGTGTCCTCGTGGACCATCTCCAGCCATTCCTGATCCACCATGTCTATCTTGGTCAGGACCACCAGGCCGTGCTTTACCTCGAGGAGATGGCAGATCTCCAAGTGCTCCCTGGTCTGAGGCATGACCCCCTCGTCCGCAGCGATTATCAAGGCCACCAAGTCAATGCCTGTGGCCCCTGCCACCATGTTCTTGACGAACTTCTCATGCCCGGGGACGTCTACTATTCCCAGGGTCTCACCGCTGGGCAGGGCTATGTGGGCGAACCCCAGCTCTATGGTGATGCCCCTTTCCTTTTCCTCCTTGAGCCTGTCCGTGTCGATGCCGGTAAGGGCCCGAATCAGGGAGGTCTTTCCATGGTCGATGTGGCCCGCCGTGCCCAGAATGGTCTGCTTCATATCCAGCCTTTCAGGTCCAGTAAAAGAATTCGTTCTATAATCCGCACTAAATAAAAGGAATAAGTTTTCCTGAATTATAGGGTTTTGGGGGTGCCTCCGGAGCACCTCGCCGAAAGTATCTTGGCCATGTCCAAACGATCCCTCTGATCAGGGCCGGGGCCTGATTACAGCCGTTCCCTCGCCTCGTTGACAGCTCCTTCCACCAATTCCTGGATCTCCTTGAGCCGCTCCTCGGTCTGGGCCTCAAAGCGCAGCACCAACACCGGGCTGGTGTTGGATGCACGCACCAGGCCCCATCCGTCGGGGAAAACGACCCTGACCCCGTCGATATCTATGACCTGGTAGCGGTCCCCCAGGACCTTTTTTACCTCGTCCACCAACTGAAATTTCTGCTCCTCGGGGCACTCCACCCTTATCTCAGGGGTGTTGAAGGTCCGGGGAATGTTGGAAAGATACCCGGAGAGAGGCTCCCTGCTCCGGGAGATGATCTCCAGGAGCCGGCATGCGGCATAAATCGCGTCGTCGAATCCGAAGTAGCGGTGCTTGAAAAAGAAGTGCCCGCTCATTTCCCCGGCCAGCAAGGCGTCCTCTTCTTTAAGCTTCTGCTTGATCAGCGAATGGCCGGTCTTCCACATGATGGGCTGACCGCCCCGGGCCTCGATTTCCTCGTACATGAGCTGAGAGCACTTTACCTCGCCGATTATCTTCGCCCCTGGGTTGGTCTTCAGGATGTCCCGGGCGAAGATCACCATGAGCATGTCGCCGTATATGATGTGACCTTTTTCGTCAACCACCCCCAGCCTGTCCGCATCCCCGTCGAAGGCGATTCCCAGCTCCAGGCCGTCCCGGACCACGGTCTCTGAGATATCCTTCATGTTTTTGATCACGGTGGGGTCCGGTTCGTGGTTGGGAAATCTCCCGTCCGGCTCAACAAAAAGGTTCACGGGCGAACACCCCAGCCTCTCCAGGACCGGCGCTGCGGCCAGGCCCCCGGTCCCGTTACCCGCATCCATGGC
>JBKHIW010000176.1:0-4831 GCA_046538465.1 Desulfobacteraceae bacterium
GGATATGGCTGAGGAGAAGCGAAGCTATGACCACGTCATAGCCCAGATTCAGATCGGGAGGCCCTTGCCCGGAGTCCCATAAACTGCCGCTTTGCAGCAACCAGGGTCCAGGACGCAAAGCTGGTGCTCCTGGACCCGGAGGCCCATGATATCTACGAGGTGTTTAAGGCCTCACTGGTCGTACCCGGCTGCTACCCCGAAGCTGTCTTTCTCGGCGACGGCGAGTACCTGGACGGCGGGACGGTGAACCCTCTGCCCGTGGACTTCCTGTTGGAAAGCGGGATGAACAGGGTGGTAGCCATTCTTTCCAGGCCCCTTGACTGCGAAAGCGAGCCTCCCAACTTGCTGGAAAGAGCGATCCTGTGGAGATACTTCCAGCGCTGGGACTGGATGAACGAGACCCTGTGGGAGGCGGCGGAGAAGTACAACCAAGAGATCTCGAGGCTGGAAGAAATGTCGGCCCTTACCCCACCCTCCTCGCTGATAATAGCCCCGGAGAGGGTTCCCCCCGCGAGATTCATCACTAGGGATCGCAGGAAGATAAATCGAACCATCGATATGGGTTATCAAAGGGCCGAGGCCCTGGCGGGCGAGCTGCAGGGAATCCTGTTGCCCGGTGGTTGAATTAATGTAAGATACATGTAAGTCGACGGCCTCGCAAAAATCCTATGCGGTTCCAATAAGGTGATCAGTTGAAGTCTCTTCCCCGAATCGGCATAACCATGGGCGACCCGGCGGGCATAGGACCGGAAATTACGGTCAAGGCCCTGTCCAGCCCGGATCTGTACCGGGTTTGCCGCCCCGTGGTCCTGGGCGCGGTGGAGGCTTTGGGAAAAGCCGCTGAATTCACCCCCGGCGTCAAGCTCCGCGAGGTCAACGCGATCGAAGGAGCAGGCGAGGAGCCCGGGTGCGTGGACATCCTCCCCGTGGCCCTGGTTGCCGGTTCCCGAATCCGCCCGGGAGAGCCCACCCTGGAAGGGGGGAAGGCTATGATGTCGGCCGTAGTCGCCGCGGTCGAGGCAGCGCTCAAGGGGGATCTGGCCGCAGTGGTTACCTGCCCCATAAACAAGGCCCTGATGAAGCGCTCGGGCTGGGATTTTGACGGTCATACAGAGCTCTTATCCCACCTGACAGGCGCAGATGAGGTGGCCATGATGCTTGCCGGAGCGCGTCTAAGGGTGGTCCTTGCCACTGTCCACTGCGCCCTGGCCGAGGTCCCCAGGATCCTGACAAAGGAGAAGATCCTAAAGGCCGTACGCCTGGCCCACAGGGCGCTTTTATCCGACTTCGGGATAGCGCACCCGCGCCTGGCCGTAGCCGCGCTCAACCCCCATGCAGGCGAAGAAGGGCTCTTCGGCTCCGAAGAGAAACAGGTGATCGAGCCGGCGGTGAAAGAGGCGCGTTCCATGGGAATTCACGCGGTCGGGCCCCTGCCCGCAGACACGGTCTTTTATAAGGCGGCTGCAGGAGGATTCGACGCAGTGGTCTCCATGTACCACGACCAGGGCCTGATCCCGCTAAAGCTACTCCATTTCACCGACGGCGTAAATGTAACCCTGGGCCTTCCCATAATCCGGACATCGGTCGACCACGGCACAGCCTATGATATTGCAGGAAAGGGCTGCGCTGATCCGGCCAGCCTGGAGGCGGCGGTGCGCATGGCAGCCTCCATGGCCGCTCACCGCAGAAAGCGCCGAAAAACCTAGGTCGAGGCCGGGCGGACAAGGGCAGGGAGGATCCTGTTGCAGGATTTGATAAGGGTGCGCGGCGCCCGAGTGCATAATCTCAGAAACATCTCGGTGGACGTCCCCCGGAACCGGCTGGTGGTGGTAACCGGTCTCTCCGGATCCGGCAAGTCCTCTCTGGCCTTTGACACTATATATGCAGAAGGTCGGCGGCGCTACGTGGAGTCCCTCTCCGCCTACGCCCGCCAGTTCCTCGAACAGCTGGAAAAACCCGACGTGGAAGCCATCGAGGGATTGTCTCCTGCCGTTGCCATAGAGCAGCGCTCCCGTAATACCAACCCCCGGTCCACCGTGGCCACTGCCACGGAAATCCACGACTACCTCAGGCTGCTCTTCGCCCGTTCGGGTGTCCCCTGCTGCCCGCAGTGCGGCGTGGAAATCCGTCCGCAGACAACAGAGGAGATGGTGGATCGAATCATGGCCCTCAGGCCGGGGACGCGGATCCAGGTCCTGGCACCGCTGGCGGCACAGAGCAGGGGCTCGCACAAGGACCTGCTCTCCCGGCTCAGGAGAGACGGCTTCACCAGGGTGCGGGTGGACGGAGAGATACAGCTCCTGGAGCAGGATATCTCCCTGGACCCCAAGCGGCACCACGAGATAAACGTGGTGGTGGACAGGCTGGTGGCGGGAGAGAAAATCAGGCGGCGCCTTACAGACTCCCTGGAGCTCACTCTTAATCTCTCAGGCGGGAGCGCACTGATAGATGTGGTGGGATCGGACGAGATCCTTCTCAACAGGAAGGCGGTATGCCCCGACTGCGGCCGCAGCCTCCCTGACCTGACCCCTCAGATGTTCTCCTTCAACAATCCAAAAGGGGCGTGCCCTGCATGCGGCGGCCTGGGGACCAAGCGGGACTTCGACCCTGAGCTGATCGTACCCGATCCCGGTCTTTCCGTGATAGAGGGGGCGATCGCCCCCTGGGGCAGGAGACAGTCGCCCTACTCCCGGCAGACCGCAGAGGCCGTATGCAGGCATTACGGCGTGGACCCCTTTACCCCTTTCAAGGATCTCCCGGCCGTGGTCCGCGAAGCATTCCTTTACGGCTCCGGGAAGGAGAGCATCAGCTTCAAGTTCGAGGCGGAAAACCGCAGGCACCAGTATGAGCGGCCTTTTGAAGGCATCATTCCCAACCTGGAAAGGCGCTACAGAGAAACCGAGTCCGAGCATATCCGGGGGGAGCTGGAAAAATATATGAGTATACGGCCCTGCCCGGATTGCAAAGGAGCGCGCCTCAACCCGGCCGTCCTGGCCGTGCGGGTAGGCGGATTGGGCATCCATGAGGTGACCGCCCTCTCGGTGGAGGAGGCCTTGAGGTTCTTTGAGGCCCTGAACCTTCCCTCGACCCATGCCCGGATCGCTGAGCGGCCCTTGAAGGAGATATGCCGGCGCCTGGATTTTCTCCGAAGCGTGGGACTCGAGTACCTTACCCTTGATCGGGCATCGGCCACCCTGTCAGGTGGGGAGGACCAGAGGATAAGGCTGGCCACCCAGATAGGATCGAGTCTCGCGGGCGTACTCTACGTCCTGGACGAGCCCAGCATAGGGCTGCACCAGCGGGACAATCTCAGGCTCCTTCAAAACCTGCGTCGCCTTCGAGACCTCGGAAATACCGTTTTGGTGGTGGAGCACGACCTCGAGACCATAATGGCCTCTGATCACGTTATCGATATGGGGCCTGGAGCCGGAGTCCACGGAGGCAAAGTGGTGTTCGAGGGGCCTCCAGGCCGCCTGAAGGAGCAGGCCGGCACACTGACCGGGGAGTACATCTCGGGTATCCGCTCTATTCCGCTGCCGCCGTCACGAAGGGCGGGAAGCGGGAAAAAGCTCTCTATCCAAGGGGCTCGGCTGAACAACCTGAAGGATATAACGGTGGAAATCCCATTAGGAACCCTTACGTGTGTGACCGGGGTCTCGGGCTCGGGGAAGAGCAGCCTGGTCGACGGGATACTCTATCCCGCACTGGCCAGAGAGCTCCACGGCGCGGGCATGAAGCGGCCGGAGGTACGCTCGGTCGCGGGGATACACCATTTGGACAAGGTCATTTACATCGATCAGAGTCCCATAGGAAGGACCCCCCGATCCAACCCTGCCACCTACACCGGGGTGTTCACACCCATAAGGGAGCTTTTTTCCTCTCTCCCCGAGGCCAAAGTCAGGGGATACAAGGCGGGCAGGTTCAGCTTCAATGTCAGGGGGGGCAGATGCGAGGCCTGCAACGGCGAAGGGGTGATCAAGATCGAGATGCACTTTCTCCCCGACGTCTATGTCACCTGCGAGGCCTGCGGGGGACTGAGATTCAACCGCGATACCCTGGAGGTCCGCTACCGGGGGGAAAATATAGCCGGGGTGCTCGGCATGACGGTCAATCAGGCGTTCAGCTTTTTCGAGAACATCCCTGCAATCAGGGCCCGCCTCAAGGCCCTCCTCGATGTCGGGCTGGGGTACATCACCTTGGGGCAGTCGGCCACCACCCTGTCGGGAGGCGAGGCCCAGCGCATAAAGCTTGCCAGGGAGCTGGGCAAGCGGGATACCGGCAACACCCTGTATCTACTCGACGAGCCCACCACCGGCCTTCACTTCGGCGACGTCCAAAAGCTCCTGGAGGTGCTTTCCCATCTGGTTGCCCTGGGAAATACGGTGGTAGTGATCGAACACCACCTCGAGGTAATCAAATGCGCCGACTGGGTTGTGGACCTGGGACCTGAGGGCGGAGATCAGGGAGGACGCGTGGTGGCCTGCGGAGCCCCTGAACAGGTGGCCGAGTGCCCTGAATCCCACACCGGTCGGTTCCTGCAGCGGGTCCTTATCTCCGCGGCCGCCTCCCCAGGTGATACGCGAGGTTATCCAGCTTCACCGTGAAGTCCACGTTTTCCACATGACAACACTCAGGCTGGCGGACTTGTATAGGGGAAAAATTGAGTATGGCCTTTACCCCGGCCTCAAAGAACATATCAGCTACGGACTGGGCCTCTGAAGGAGGCACAGCAATCACCCCGATATGGATGCCCACGGTCCGGCAGACTTCCCCTAAACTGGACACCGGCTCTATGATGAGCCCCGGACCAAGGCTCCTGCCTATCTTTTCC
>JBKHIW010000177.1:0-4799 GCA_046538465.1 Desulfobacteraceae bacterium
AAACAATCCGATCCGTGTCATAAGGAGACGCCACGCTGAAGCGCTCCAGGCGGACCGCCGCCTCAAGAAGTTCAAGGGGGGGGAGCTCAGGTACCTTGTAATCGAAAATATAATAATTTACAGGCGGGCTTGGCTTGTTAAAGCCTATACAACCACAAAAAACTGTCACTAAAAGGGTTATTAATGCTATAATAATATATTTTACAGTCATGGACGTCCCTTTATTGTCGGTCTGCGGCTCAACAATTTCCAGAATCTTGACTGCTTCGCAAAAGCCCACTCAGCCGCTGTTGGAAACGTTGTAACCCCTTAAAACTACAAGGGGAGATAGCCAAATCAGGGGGCTTTTTGCAACTCCGTCAATCTCCAAACTCCTGAGTCTGCGGTGGCTGAGGCCCTCCGTAAATCAGACGTGAAGGCTGATCCGCCAGAATCTCCGTGATCCGCTTCAGGTTGCTTGTAGCGGCTTCGAGGTTCTCGGCGGTATAGAGCAGGCGCCTACGCAGGCCTATGATGGTCTCATCTGTATTACCTACGACCAGGGCTGCCCTATCCAAAAGGCGGTTGGTGTTTTTCATCGCCAGGTTAAACTCATCTAAAGACATGCGGATGGTATCGCGATTTTCAACGAGCATATCCTCGACCCGGCTCACGGTCCTATGAGTCGTGGATACGGTGCGACCCGCATTATCCAACAGCCCCTTTATTGAGCCGGTCGCCTCTTCCACCGAATCCGTCAAACGGTCCCATCGCTGCGGATCCAATACCCGGCTGATCCGCTCGACCGCCCTGTTCAACTCCTCGATGGTGCTGCTCAGCCCCTCGGCGACCTCTCCTATCCTCGCCTCTGTAACGGCCTTATTCACTCCATCCAGGGTCAGCTTCATTTTGTTTGATATTCCCTCCAGGTCAATCGCCCTGACCTGCCTCAGCACGTCATCCACCCCCTTTATGAGCTCGCTTATTTCCGAGGGCTTGGATGGTATCACAGGGTGCTTGGTAGGAAAATCAATCCTGGGGGAGCGATCCCGATCCCCAGGACGCCTCCGGTCAAGCTCCACGAACACCATGCCTGTAATCCCCACGGACTTGAGCTGTGCTACTAGGTCCTGCTCCAGGCCCTCCAGCTTCTCTATTTTGAGCTCGACCTCTATGAGCTCGGAGTCCGGGGCGACCCTGATGCGTTCCACCCGCCCCACCGATACCCCCCTATACTTTACAGGCGAATTCACGTCCAGTCCTTGGACTGATTCATCGAAATATGTCAGATAATACGTGCCTTCCCTGAACAACTCGGACATTCCCAGCCAAATCAGGCCGCCGAGGGCGATCACTATTCCCCCCAGCACGAAAAGCCCCACCCTGAACTTCGTATCCTGCGTCGCCATCAAGGGCTGTCCTTTCACCTTCTTGAATCGGCCCGGGAAATCACTCCTCAGGCTCGCGGTTGAAGAATCGTCTGACAAAGGGGTCCCGGCTTTGCTCCCGCAGATAGCGGGGGTCGCCCTCCGCTATTATCCCCCTTGCCTGCTTGTCCAGCATGATTACTCGGTGGGCCACCCTGAAAATGCTTGGCAAGTCGTGCGTCACCAAGACTATTGTAACCCCCAAAATCCGATTGAGCCGGATTATGAGCTCATCCAGCCCGGCTGAAGTGACCGGATCCAATCCGGCTGATGGTTCATCAAAAAAGAGAATCCGCGGATTGAGGGCCATGGCCCGCGCCAGGGCCGCTCTTTTCTTCATGCCCCCGCTGAGTTCCGAGGGCAGGCTGCCTTCAAATCCCTCCAAACGGACCAAGGCGAGCTTCAGCTTCACCAGTGTCTCCACCGATTCCTCCGGCAGATCCGTGTACTCCTCTATCGGAAGGGCGATGTTCTCAGCTACTGTCATTGATCCGAAAAGTGCCCCGCTCTGGTAAAGCACCCCGATCTTCCTCAATACTGCATGAAGAGTCTTGTCATCGCATTCGGATATGTCGTGGTCCTCTATGAAGACCTGGCCTTCAATAGGCCGAAACAGGCCTATCAGGTGCTTGAGAAGCGTACTCTTGCCGCACCCGCTCCCCCCCAGGACAACAAAGATCTCGCCCTCGTAGACATCGAAGGATACGTTTTGCAGTATGATATCCCCGGCGTAGCCGGCGGCCAGGTTTCGCACCCGGACTATGGGCTTGCCTCCCACCACCCTATTCCCCCTGATTTGCCCGTGCAGTGACTCACCCCCAATAGACCCGGATCACGGCAAAGACCGAGTCAGCGACTATTATGAGAAAAATGCTGCTCACCACAGCGGAGGTGGTGGCCCGCCCCACTGAATCAGCGCCCCCGCGGACCTGAAAGCCCCTGAGGCATCCGATCCAGGCTATAAGAAAGGCGAAGGAGACGCTTTTAATGAATGTCCATATTATATCTTTTACTCCCAAAAATCTTATTGTTTCACTAATATAAGCGTTAATCGTTAAATCCAATAGAGTTGTTGCAACTAAAAGGCCTCCTACTATTGCGAATAAGTCAGCAAATAACGTCAAAAAAGGTGTCATAAATGCAATAGCAAGCATCTTAGGGACCACCAAAAAGCGTGTAGGATCAAAGCCCATGGTAAAAAGGGCATCCACCTCCTCGGATACCTTCATAGTCCCTATCTCGGCGGCAAAGGCGGACCCCGAGCGGCCTGCGACTATAATGGCGGTCATCACCGGCCCGAGTTCGCGAACCATGGCCAGGCTGACCAGGGATGCAACGTATATGTCTGCGCCAAACTGCTTGAGCTGCACCGAGGACATGAAGGCGAGGATCATACCTAAAAGAAGGCTTATCAGTCCTACTATCGGCAGGGCGTCGACCCCGGTCTTCTGCATGGTGAGAAGAGCATCCCCCTTTCGAAGGGAAGAGGGCCGCCTGATCACCGCAAGAAAGGCCAGGCAGGCAGAGCCAACGAAAGAAACGAACTCCAGAAGATCCTGCCACAAAGCCAGGAATCCTTCGCCCAGCCGGGTGAGTATATCCGGATTGGATTTTTTTTCCAGCCTCCCCCTATGTACAATCTCGTCCAGCTTGTAGACCGACAGCAGCGCCTGAATTGGCTCTGAGGCGTTCCTGACGTGAAATTCGGCCTGAGCCTTTTCCGTAATCTCACGCAAGGTTAAAAGAACGAGTGCACCGAAGTCATCAAGATAGGTCACTGCGCCCATGTCCACTGTGAGGGAAGTCACTGCCCTCTGTTGGGCAAGGATTTTGGCCCCGCGGAGCATGCACCCGGCGCTCTCGGAATCCATTCGCCCATGGATTTCAAGTATCAGAACACCGTTCCCACAGGACAGGAGTTTGAATGAATCGGGTAATTTTTCAGGCATGCCACTCGCCTCGGGGATCCTGAAATCTCACGGAAGGACTGGCGTCCTGGTCAGCGGCGGCATAAGGGCGTATAGCACCCCTGGGGGATGATTCACCCCGGCCGAGTAAGGTGCGGAAGGGCCCTCTCCCGGGCTTCGGCCCGGGGAGGGCTCACTTGACCTTCAGCATATTATGCACCTCTTTGACTCCACCGGTTTCCGTGGCTATCTTCTCTGCCAAGGTGCGCTGCTCCGGGGTGTTGACCGCCCCTGTCAGGATTACTTCCCCTTGAAAGGTGTCCACGGAAATGCCCAAACCCTGAAGCACCGAGTCTGCCAAAAGTTTGGTCTTAACCTTGGTGGTGATGGTCCCGTCGTCGATTACTTCCCCCGGAGACCGCCCTGCCGGGGTGCTGCACGCCCCGACCCCGAACACAAGAAGCATGCACAGAAGCGCAGTAGCAATACGGCCTTTTGATAAAATCATGCCTTCCCCCTTCCTCTCCGACTTGAGTCCCAGGCCCCTCCACCCCCTCAAAGCTATGGGAGCGAGGAGCCCCCGACCGGGAGTCTAATTGAATGACATTACCCGAAACCAGGGGGTCGGTCAAGATTCCCTCTTCCCCACGCAAGCCTCTCTCAGCGGTCCAGCTCGCCGCGTACTGCAAAGGCTATCTTTTCAATACTATAGGGTTTCTTGATATAGGGGCCGGCGCCGAGGCCCTGGGCCTCTTTCACTCGATCGGTCTCTGAAAATCCACTGGCTATCACCACCCGCTGGAAGGGGTTTAGGGCCCTGATCCGGCGGAAGGTCTCCAGACCATCCATACCGGGGTCCATTATCATATCCAGCAACACCAGGTCCGCCTGATTGTCCTCCAGATAATCCACCGCCTCCTCCCCGCTCTTGACGGCAAGAGCCTGATAACCCAGGGATGTCATTATCTGGACCGCCAGGTTACGTTGTGTTTCCACATCATCCACCACAAGGATCCTCTCACCTCTCCCCCGATACGCCTCCTTGCCAAAGGTCTTGGGTCCCTTTATCCTCTCTTCCCGGGTGGCAGGGAAATATAATCGAAAAGTCGTGCCCCGAGAGGGATCGCTCTGGACGTCTATATACCCCTGATGATCCTTTACCGTGCTCCAGACCACTGACATACCGAGGCCGGTTCCACTGCGACCCAATACCTTCTTGGTATAAAAAGGCTCGAAGATATGCTCCATATCCTCCGGCAGTATACCGCAGCCGTTGTCCGAAACGCTCAAGACCGCGTAGTCGCCCTCTTCCACATGGTCATACGCCTTCAGGGGCGCCTCCAAATAACAATTCCCGGTGGACACCTCCACCATTCCGCCGTCAGGGATGGCCTCGGCCCCATTGGAGACCAGGTTCATAACCACTTTGGAAAGGTGGACGGGCGAGCCTGTAACATTCATCAAGGCCTCGTCCAGGTCCATGGAA
>JBKHIW010000178.1:0-4798 GCA_046538465.1 Desulfobacteraceae bacterium
CTGCGAGGTCGCCCGCATGGCTTTCCCCACCTTGGTCTTCTTGACCATGTAAGTGAGCGCCCCCATCAGCAGGAAGCAGACCCCGATCACCAGCCCACGCATGAAGGAGAACACGACGCCGCCCGCCTCCATGACCCGCAGGCCCGGTGGGATCAGTGCGGATACGTGAAAGAAGCGCGGCTTGGCCCCCTGGAAGTTGAGGACCAGGTTCTGGAGGAATATCGAGACCCCGAGTGCGCTCAAGAGAAGGTTCATCCTCGGGGCCTGCCGCAGCGGGCGGTAGGCGAAGCGCTCTGTCAGGACGCCCACCAGCCCGGAGACGGCCATGGCCCCGATAATCATGAGGGCGATCACCAGGACGGCATTGAATGCCAGGCGGCTCCCGGAGCTGAGAAGATGGAGGACCCACCAGCCCGCAAAGCCCCCGATCATGTATATCTCGCCGTGGGCGAAGTTGAGCATGAAGAGGATTCCATAGACCATGGTGTAGCCTATGGCTATGAGTGCATACACCCCGCCCAGGGTGAGCCCGTTGACCAGTTGCTGGGGCAGCTGCTCCAGGTATGGGATCATGGCTTCCTATTTGCCGCCCATCACAGCGACTTGTTTGAAGTCTTTCCCGACCACCTTGAAGAAGTAAGTGGCCCCGCCCTGGAGGTCTCCCTTTTCATTGAAGGTTATGGGAAACCCGAGGATGCCCTTGTAATTCTCTATCTTGTGGAGTTCGTCCACTACTTCCTCCCGGGTGATTTTGCCGTCGTCCGCCGCCCGGTCCATGGCGGTCAGCAAGATGTTCATCGCCTCGTAGGAAGGGGGGCCGAAACCGCTGATACTGCCGTATTTCTCTTCGTACTTCTTGATGTAGCTTTCGGCCTCGGGAATGGCATATATGTCAGGAGAGAAATGATATACATATGCACCCTCGGCAGCCCCCTCCGCCGATTCCACGAAGTCCTTCTTATCCCTGGCACCCTCAGTGCCGAAGTATATGGTGTCGATGCCCAATTCCTTGACCTGGCGGACAGCTATCGCATGATCGGGCGCCGCCGTGGCCACGAAGAACAGGACGTCCGGCTTGAAGGACTTGACCTTGGTCAGGACGGCCGAGTAGTCCTTGACCCCTCCCACGATGGTGTCTTGTAGGATATCGGTTACCCCAAGATCCTTCAGGGCCTTGATGGTCTGGGTGGCCAGATTCTCGCAGTATGCCACCTTTTCGTTTAATACGGCCACTTTTCGTGCCCCGAGCTCCTCCTTGATGAAACGGGCGCAGTTCGGGCCGTGTGCGTCGTTCCTGGCGTTCACTCGGAAGAAGTGCCTGTATCCCTGCTCTGTCAGCTCCGGCTTTGATGCGGCCGTTGTGATACATGCGAGGTTCGCATTCCCATAAATCTTGAGCGTCGCCTGAGCGATGTGGCTCATCGGTGGACCGATCACGCCGTACATCAGGTCATTGGAGACGAATTTGTGGGCCACGTTTACTCCCTGTGCCGGATCCATGGCGTCGTCGCCCATGATGTGCTCGATCTTGGTCCCCTGAATCCCACCTTTTTCGTTCCATTCTTCCACCGCGATTTGCGCGGAGTTGAAAATTTCCATGCAAGGTGCCGCCGCATCCCCGGTAAAGGCCCCCGCATTACCCACCCGGATGCCCTGGGAGACGTCTCCCGCGGCCGACGCCCCCGGCAAGCCGAACGAGACCGCCACGATCAAACAGATCAGCATCAGTGACTTCTTCATCGGTCTTCCTCCTTGAATAAGTGTTAACGCCTTGATCATCAGGGTCATGGAGACCTCTCCGGGGCATGCCGGCACAGGAGGCAAGCATCCTGAGCCGGTGCTAAGAGCCCGGTCGGCCTCTGTCGTCCCATCCCCTGAGCTTGTAGTAGTCCCGAACCATCTCGCCCACAGGCACCACCTGGCCCTTGGACGGGCCCTCCTCCAGCGGTTCATGGGTGAAGCGATAAGGGAGCGTGTCCATGGAAGAATCAATCCCGAAGTCGATATTCATGCGTCTTTCAGCATCGATTATACCCCGGAGGCTCCTGTCCAGCCGGTCCAGGGAAAAATCAATTCCCGTGCCCGCGGTAAGAAGGCCGGAGGCGAGTTCAAAGTCCATCACATCCATGGAAAGGCCGATATTCTTGCACATGGTGAGGCAATCGGTGAGAAGGGCCTGGCGTTCGGTGTGCTCTACCAGCACCGCCTTTCCCTTGTCCGAGAGGCGGTCCGCAATCTCGCGGACCCCCCATCTCTTCTCCGCCTCGTCATAACGCTCGGTAAGCTCGAAAAAAGGCTCGGCCCTCAAATGATCCGCCCCCCGCGATGCGATGGCGTATGTGAGCCCGAAGGCCTTTATGCCCCTCGGATCCCCGCAGATCATGTCCAGCCCTTTGACGTGGAAGGCGTATTTCTCGGTGCCCCCTCCGAACTTGCGGGACAAGAACCGGGTGCCCTCGGCGAATGCGTCGCCGATCCCCTCGCGTCGTATGATCATCCCCAGGAGCCTCTCCACGGTCTCCTTGTTCCCCCAAGTGAAATCAAGTCCGTCCACGTCCTCCGGGCCCAAAAGGCCCCTCTGGAAGCATTCCATGGTCCAGCCTATGGTCTCCCCGCTGCTGAGCGAATCTATCCCCATTCGATTGAGGAATGAGGTCATGCGCAAGGCGAAGTCGAGGTCGTCCACCCCGATCCTCGAGGAGTAGCTGCACAAGGTCTCGAACTCAGGCCCCTCGCCGGCCGTCTCCGGCGTGGTGTAATAGCGGGAGCAGTGTATATTGCAGTTGAAGCAGCTCTTGTTCTTGACCTTGTATTTCTCGGCCAAGGTCTCCCCGCTGATTCGGTCCACGTATTCACAGACGCCCTTCTGGAAGTGCTCGGTAGGCAGGATCCCTATCCCGTTGAGCGCCTTCATCAAGAGGGTGGAGCCGAGATCATGGCGCCTCTGCCATTCGGGGTGCTCCAGGATGCGGCGGTCCAGTGTGCGGCAGAGCTCGAGAAAGGCCAGGGGGCGGGCGATGGAGACCGGATTGGTCCCGCGCACGGCCACGGCCTTGAGGTTCTTGGAGCCGAACAAGCAGCCCATGCCGGTCCGGCCGCACATACGAGAGTTGTTGCAGGCGACGGTGGCGAATTTCACCAAATTTTCCCCGGCCGGGCCTATGGCGGCCACCTGGAAGGCGTTGTCGCCGAGCTCCTTTCGTACGGCCGCAGTGGCTTGCCAGATATCCCTGCCCCACAGATGAGAGGCGTCCCTGATCTCCACACGGTCGTCCGCAACAGCAAGATAGCAGGGGTGATCTGATCTGCCTTTTATCACTATCTGGTCATAGCCGGCTTGTTTCAGCTCAGGGCCGAAAAAGCCTCCTGCAGCGGAATCGCCCAGTATGCCGGTCAGGGGTGACTTCCCTGATATGGTCATATACGCCGAAGAGGTGAGAAGGGAGCCGGTCAGGGGGCCCACCCCGATCAGGAGCATGTTTTCAGGGGAGAGGGGATCCACATCCCGGTCGAGCTCCTCGTAGAGACGCCAGGAGTTGAGGCCTCTTCCGCCTACGGCCTTTTTCAGATAATCCGGATCGCTTTTTTCCCTTACCGCGGATCCGCGAGTGAGGTCCACTCGCAGGATATGGCCTCCGTAGCCGTGGAGCATGTCTCAACCTCCCGCGCCGGAAAAGTGTTTCCATGATTCCAGTAGCTCCCCGGCCTGGTCCATGGCGAAGCGGATCCGCTTCTCCTCCGGGCTCAAACCCCTGCTTTCCGCCTTATATTTCTTGAGGCTGAGAGACCCTCCCTCGCCGGGGCGGAATTCCACCGCCCCCATGTTGCACTCGGCCACGCACTTGGGTTCTCCGCCGCACAAGTCGCACACATATGGGATGTCCTGGTAGAGCTCAATGGCCCCTATGGGACAGAGGGTTTGGCAGGTTCCACAGGCCGTGCACAAGGTGGGGGAAACCACGATCTGCCCCAAGGGTCCGACCTCCAGGGCTGACTCCGGGCAACGTGTGCAGTAGCGCTCCCTGCACTGGGGGCAGATCACCGGGTAGTCAAGGCCCAGATCCTCTATCATAACCACCTTGACCCGGGACCGGCTGCGCCCCACCACCCCTGAATGGAAAAACGAGCAGTTGACTTCGCAGCGTCTGCATCCGGAGCACTTCTCGGCATGGACAACGATCATGTCTTCTCCAGCCTCTCTATCCGGTAGTGTACTTTTCCCTTGGGATCAGGGCAACAGAACTGGTCCACCTTGCTCGTCCAATCCCCCTTTTCCCCTCCGCCGGACCGCTGGAGCAAGGGGAAGATAGGCATCATGCTTTGGAGGGCGTACATGCAGACGTGCTTGCCGTCGGGGATTCTTATCCTGCCTCCCTCCACCAAGAAGTAATCTCCCACCAGCATCGGCTGGTTGCAGTATCCCTCGATGCGCTCCACTGTGACCTTGAGAGTGTACATTCCCGTCTTCTCCTAGAATCAATTATTATATAATCCAAAAATTTTTCCAGTAAATTAATCAGGCATACGAATACGATTCAGCCCGATCGGACATCGGGTCAAGGACGGTCTCCATGGATGCAAGTCGCGGCTTATGAAGCGGGATCAAGATGTCTGCGGCATCGCGGACCCTATCAGGACCGTGTTATCCCCAAAGTAAGTTGATGTCACGATCACGCTATCAAGCGTCACGCTTTTTCGGAATTGTGCCTGTAGGCGATAACCCGGACCTTTTCGAGAGTCACCAGTCCCTCATCAATCAGTTTATCCAGCTCCGGAAGGAATGCCTCAACTTTGTCTT
>JBKHIW010000179.1:0-4788 GCA_046538465.1 Desulfobacteraceae bacterium
CCTCTGGCTGGGCCTGCCTCCTTGGATCCTCTTAGGCGCCGTCCTGGTGCTGGCCCCTATCTTCATATTTTGGGCGGCTGAAAACATCCGGCGGCAGCAGGAGAACACCACCAGGCTCCTGGTGGAAAAGGGGGCGGCCTTGATCAGGGCCTTTGAAGCCGGGGCCAGGACCGGCATGAGGGGCATGATGGGAAGCCGCGGCACATCCTTCAAGCTCGGGCACCTGTTGGAAGAGACCGCGCAGCAGCCTGACATCGTGCACATCCTGGTGACCGACCCGAGCGGTCGTATACTCGCTCACAACGACCCGGATATGGTGGGGGAGGCTCACGGCTCCGGACTCGATCTCGAGCGAATCTCCACCTCCGGAGATTTGTCCTGGCGGCGGGTGGCAGGCCCGGACGGGGCCCCGGTCTTTGAGGTCTACCGAAGGTTCCTGCCCGATCCTCAGCCTGTGCGTCTCATGCGCCACAGAACGCGGCCGCCGACCGGGGCGGGCCTGACTTACCCGGACTCGGCGACCCGGGACATCGAGTCCAGCATTATATTCGTGGGCCTGGACGTCAGTGCCGTAGATGCGGCCAGGCACGAAGAGGCCCGCCATACCGTGGTAATGGCGATCATACTTCTGATGATCGGATTTGCAGGCATTTTCACCCTATTTGTGCTCCAGGCCTACAAGACCGCCAGGACCTCCCTCAGCCGGGTAAGGGCCTTCTCGGACCACCTGGTGGAGAGCATGCCCATAGGGCTGGCGGCACTAGACGGCGAAGGACGGATTACGGCCGTCAACCGCGCGGCCCTCGAAATATTGGGACTCGAAGGCAGGGACGCGGTGGTGGGAAGAACAGCGGCTGAAGTACTCCCGCAAGAGCTGATCGGCCTTGTACGCCGCCCGCCCGAACAGGGGTCCGGCCTGGAAACGGAGGTCACCTGCACCCTGGAAGGGGGCGAGCGCATTCCCCTGGCAGCCGGCATAAGCTCGCTCGAAAAGGGGGAGGAGGAAGGAGCGCCCGAGCTCCTGCTGCTTTTCAGAGACGTGACCGAGGTCCAGAACCTCAAGAACGAGGTGGAGCGGAGCAGGCGGCTCGCATCGGTAGGGCGCCTGGCAGCGGGCGTGGCTCATGAGATCCGCAATCCTTTGAGCTCCATCAAGGGGTTCGCCACTTACTTCAAAGAACGATGTCAGGACCGACCCCAGGACCGCAAGACGGCTGATATATTGATTCAAGAGGTGGACAGGCTGAACCGGGTCATAGGGCAGCTCCTCGATTTTGCGCGGCCTTTGAGAGTGGAAAAGCGCCCCCACTCCCTGCAAGACCTCGTGCATCACTCCCTGCGCATGGTGGAGGAAAAGGCCCGCAAGTCAGGAGTACGCCTGGAGGCGGAGATTGACCCGGGGCTCGGACCGGTATACATGGACCGGGACAGGATCGGGCAGGCCTTGCTCAATCTCATGTTGAACTCCATAGAGGCCATGCCCGAGGGCGGGATCCTCAGGATCGCTGCAGCGGGCATGCCCGATCGGGACCGCGTAAGGATAAGGGTTGAAGACACCGGGACAGGCATAAACGAGGAAGATCTGGAGCATGTCTTCGACCCCTACTTTACCACCAAGTCCTCGGGCACCGGTTTAGGCCTGGCCATAGCCCACAAGATCATAGAGAGCCATGGAGGCGAGATGGCTGTGGAGAGCCGAAGCGGGGAGGGCACCAGGGTCTCCATAACCCTTCCCATGGGTCCGGGGGATAAAAAAACAAAGGCTGATAACACCGTAGACCGGCTATAAAAGGGCTGCATCCGATGAAAGAGAGCGAGGGCTGCACCGTCCTGGTGGTGGACGACGACCCGGCGCACCGCACCATGCTTAGCACCCTGCTCGGGGGTTGGGGATATACGGTGCTGGAGGCGGACGACGGGGACACCGCGGTCGAAATGGTCCATCAGAGGCCCTTCGACCTCATACTGATGGATATCCGCATGGTCAGGGTTCAGGGAACAGAGGCCCTCAAGGTCATAAAGACCTATAACCCGGCCATACCAGTCATTATCATGACCGCCTATTCTTCGGTTCAAACCGCCGTAGACACCTTAAAAAACGGGGCCTACGACTATCTGACCAAGCCTCTGGACTTTGATGAGCTGAGGCTGTCCATGGAGCGGGCCATGGACCATACCAGGCTAAAGGAGGAGAATCGAAGGCTCAGGGAGCGCCTGGGCGAACACTTTGACAGGCGCGACATAATCGGGCGGAGCGAAGCGATCTCAAGCGTCTTGGAGATCGTCAGCCAGGCGGCTCCTTCCGAGGCCACTGTGCTCATAACCGGGGAATCAGGGACCGGCAAGGAGATGATCGCGGGCGCCATTCACTACAACAGCTCCCGCAGGGACGGACCGTTTGTAAAGATAAACTGTGCAGCCCTGACCGAGACGCTATTGGAATCCGAGCTCTTTGGACACGAAAAGGGTGCGTTTACAGGTGCCTACAGGACAAAGGAAGGCCGCTTCCGCCAGGCCCACAATGGCAGCCTTTTCCTGGACGAGATCAGCGAGATGTCCCTAGCCATGCAGGCCAAGCTCCTGCGGGTGATCCAAGAGCGGGAGCTCACACGGGTAGGCGGAGAGGAAGCGATCAGGGTGGACGTCCGCATAATAGCGGCCACCAACAAGGACCTCATGGAGGAGATCAAGGAGGGCCGGTTTCGAGAGGATCTATACTACCGGCTGAACGTGGTCACCATCCGCATGCCCCCGCTCAGGGAGAGGCGCGAGGACATTCCTCTCCTCTCCCAGCACTTCCTCGAGCACTTCGCCCGGCGGAACAAGAAAGACATAAAAGGGGTCTCTCCCCGGGCCATGGACGCCCTCTTGAGATACGACTGGCCGGGCAATGTAAGAGAGCTGATGAATGTAATAGAGAGGGCCGTGGTGCTTTCACGCTCGGAATACGTGGACCAGGCTGATCTCCCCATGACCGGGATGGGAAAAGGCCCTTCGGAAAACGCACAGCCTCGGGGCGAGGAACCCCACAGGCACGTCTCCCTGGAAGAGCTGGAAAAAGCGGCCATATTAAAGACCATGGAAGAGACGGCGGGGAACAAGAGCGAGGCCGCCCGCCGCCTGGGAATCACCCGCAAGACCCTCCACAAAAAGCTCAGGAAATACGGCCTGGCTGAGCAATAGATTGATTTTGACATCTCTTTTGGGATTATGTAAAAGCTTGTGAATCATGGCACGAAGTGGAACAATTTTGGATTATGTCCTTTTAAGGGGCTCTTTATGAATCCACCAAAGGTTGCGGAGGGTCAGGATGAAGAAGCTTTCCGTTAAGGACCTGATGGTCCCGTTGGAGGAATATGCCACGGTCTCCCAGGAGGCCACCCTTTACGAGGCGGTGCTGGCCCTGGAAAAGGCGCAGAATGAATTGGACAGGCAGCGCTACCAGTACCTCCACAGGGCGGTCCTGGTCTACAACCGAAAGGGGAAGGTAGTGGGAAAGGTGAGCCAGTTGGACGCCATAAGGGCCCTGGAGCCGAGGTACAATGAGATCGGCGATCCCAGGGGGCTGTCCAAGACCGGTTTCAGCCCCAGCTTCCTCCGCTCCATGCTCTCCCAGTACTCGCTGTGGGACAGAACGCTTGCGGACATCTGCACAAAGGCCATGCAGATCAAGGTGAAGGAATTTATGTATACACCCTCAGAGGGCGAGTTCGTGGACGAGGAGGCCTCCCTTGGCGAGGCCATTCATATGTTGGTGATGGGGCAGCACCAGTCCCTCCTGGTGACGAGAAGGGGTCGGGACATAGTGGGGGTTCTACGGCTGACCGACGTTTTCAAGGAGATTTTCCAACAGATCAAGTCCTGCAAGATTTAATCCCGCTCTGAGCGGTCCGAGAACTACCTGTGAGGACTGGAGGCTGCAAGGAGGTTTGAGATCCATGAGTCACGATCTGGGACACGACACCGCCGGGAGCGGCATACTCGGGAACAAGATACTATGGTTGTGCATCGGAGTAGGGATCTTCATGCTGGTAGGCTTTATTCTCCCTACCCCCCAGAGCGTCGTTCATACAGTGGAAGAATACGGGTTCGCGGATAAGCTTATGAGATGGGAAGTGGCCCAGGACGCCGAAGCCGCGGCCCGAAAGACCATGATCGTTTTGGGGATCATCCCCATGGCGGTGATCTTTTTCGCCACAGAGGCAATCCCCATAGGGTTGACAGGGATCCTGATGCCCACTCTGGCCTACTTTCTACACCTCCTCCCCAGGAGCATGATCGGCAAGACCTTTGCCGGCGACGCCCCCATGTTCCTCCTGGGGGTACTTGCCATGGGCGTGGCTGTAGTGGACGTGGGTTTTCACAAGCGCCTGGCAGCGTGGCTGCTCGGCTGGACCCGCGGGTTCCTGGTGCCGGTATTCGTACTGTGCGTGAGCATGGCCGTGGTGGGCTCCTTCATATCGGCCCACGCCTTGTGTGCCTTTATGACTCCGGTGATGGCGGCGGTCTACTTCGGTGCGGTGGCTGCAAAGAGCAGCGGAGGCCACGTGGAGCACGACCCGGCCCTTGCGAAGTTCCTGCTCTTCGCCCTGTGCTTCTCCCTCAACGTCGGGGGAGTGGGCTCTCCTGCAGCGGGCGGCAGGAATGTGATCATGATGGGATTCTGGAGCGAGTACGAGGTCCCCATGGACTTCTTCACCTGGATGAAGTACGGGCTCCCCCTGGTCCCCATTCTCGGGGTGATGGTGGCGGTCTATATGCTGCTCATGTTCGGGAGGAAGATCAAGA
>JBKHIW010000180.1:0-4777 GCA_046538465.1 Desulfobacteraceae bacterium
CTCAGGCCGGTGATCCACGCCTGCTCAGAGCATGCGGTCTATCTCCTCGGCCTTTTTCCTCAACCGCTTGGGAGAAACCTTGATCGCTGTCGAGAGCTCCGGGGCGAAGACCGAGACCCTGAGCTCTTCGAGCATCCGGCGGAACTCCTCCAAGGCTGCGCGCTTCTCCCCACTGGTCCCCCGGGATATTCCGGACTCCATCCGATCGAGCTCCTCCTTGAACTCCCGGACGATTCCGGCCTTCTTGCGGTCCTTTTCCGGATCATAGGAGCCGCGCTCGGCCCTGATCTCCATGGCCTTGAGATACCGGGGAAGGTGCCTGAGCCGCTCAAACGGATATCGCTCCAGGAAGTCCGGGGGAACCAGGCGGTCGAGATCCCTTCGTATCCCGGCGCAGAGCTCCGCGGCCGCCGGGTTGGGGGGACGTCCGGCCTCGATGGAATGGAGCAGGGCCCTCACCCTGTGGTAGGCCTGAAGGACGGCGGCGGCCGAATCGAGGAGGCGGTCGGCAGTGGGGATTATCGCGGCTGAGGCCTCTTGGGCCGATTTTTCAAAATACTCTCGGGTGCGCACGTCCCTGGAAAAGAGGTGTGTGATCAAGGCCCGCTCCAGGGCCTGTTCTATTTCCCGCCTGCCGCCGAAGTATGTTGCGGCCTGCTCTGCCTCTATGGGCAGGCGGAGTCCGCGCCTGGCGAACTTGAGGTCAGAGCGAAGCTTCGCGGCCATCAGGCGGGCGACCCCCCGGCGGTGGGCCTCGGCGGCGGCCCCGGCGTCTGGAAAGAGCCTTATCCGCACCCCGGCTTCCGACGGCTCCAGCGCCGGGTATGCAGTCATGGCCCCGTCCAAAGGGATTTCCTCGGGGAGCCGGTCGAAGTCCCAGCCGGACAGGCCGTCTCGCTCCCAGGCCTTTCGGGCCTTTTCCCAGGCCTCGGAGTCCTCCACTCCCCGGCCTCCGTCTTCCTGCCTGAGGACGGATGGATCGCGGCCTGCGCGGAGCTCCCGGCCCCGGTGGTCGGTGACCGCCACCCGCATCCTGAGATGCTCGGGGAGCTCCTCTCCCGGCCAGGCCGAAGCCGGGATGTCCACCCCGAAGCGGCGGTGTATGAACCTGCCGAGCTCGGTTAGCAGGGAGCCCGACCCCCTTTCCATCTCACTGGTTATAATCTTAACGGTCTCCGAGACCGGCACCAAATTCCTGCGGTACCGCTTAGGGAGTCCCTTGATCAGGGCGGTCACCTTTTCCTCGAAAAGGCCCGGCACCACCCAGTCCAGCCTCTCCGCGGGGAAGCGCGATGCCAGGGTGGCAGGGACCGATAGGGTAACGCCGTCTTCATCGCTGCCCGGCTGGAAGCGGTAGGTAAACGGGAGGGCTCTGTCGCCCAGGGTCGTGTGGTCCGGAAAGGCGGAGAGGGCCTCCTCGTCCGGCCGCCGGGCCATCACGTCCTCCTCCCGCATCTTGAGAAAGTCGTCCCCACCCTTCTCCCTAAGCCTTCTCTTCAAGGTGCGGATATCATAAACCCCGGGGAGCCGCTCCGAGTAAAAGGCCTCCACGGCCTCCTGCCCAGCCAGGATGTCCCTGCGTCTGAGCTTGTCTTCCAGGGAGGCCAGACGCCCCAGAAGCTCCCGGTTGTGCCTGAGAAACTCGAAGTCTTCCTTTATGTCGCCCTCCACGAGGGCTGATCGAACAAAGATCCTGTGGGCATCTTCAGGGTCCACCCGGCCGTAGGATACCGGCCTTCCAGATACTATTACCAGGCCGAAGAGGGTAACCTGCTCCGAGACCACCACCTCGCCGCGGTTCTTCTCCCAATGAGGGGCGTGGTAAGCGGTTCTGCAGAGCTTGCCGCCCAGGGGCTCCAGCCACCGAGGGTCGATCCTCGCAGCGGTGCGGGCAAAGAGCCTCGAGGTCTTCACCATTTCAGCCGCCACGATCCACTCGGCCCCGCTGTTGAAAAGGCCTGATCCCGGGAACAGCATGACCTCCCGGCCCCGGGATGCCTTGTAGATGTTCTTTTCTTTTCGAACCGCTATATTGGACAAAAACCCGCTGGTGATCGCCCGGTGTATGCGGTCGTAGCGGTCGTCTGAAGGGCCTCCGCCTTTTCGCGGCCCGGAGTCCTCGGTCATTCCTTCCTCCTCCAGGATGTCTCTCAGCTGCTCGTATACATCCTCCCACTCCCTCATACGCCTGAAGGAGAGATGGTTTTCCTTGCAGAAACGGCGCAGGGCCGCCCTGCCGGAGGGTCCGGAGGAAGCCCGGCGGCAGCGGCGCCATATGTTGAGGAGCGCGAGGAAGTCGCTTTGAGGATCGCTGAAGGAGCGGTGCGCAGCGTCCGCCTTGCCTGCCGCCTCGGCAGGCCTCTCCTTGGGATCCTGAACGCCCAGGGCCGAGGCTATGATCGCGGTCTCCTCCAGACACCCCTCCTTCTGGGCCTCGATCATCATGCGCGAGATCCTGGGATCCAGCGGGAGCTTGGCCATCAATCGGCCGCGTCCGGTCAGGCGACTCTTTCCCTTTTCCCTCCGGATGGCCCCGAGCTCCGTGAGCAGATCATAGCCGTCTTTGATGCTCCTGGCGCTCGGCCGGTCCACAAAGGGAAACCCATGGATCTCTCCCAGTCTAAGAGAGAGCATGCGGAGGATGACCTCGGCCAGATTGGAGCGGAGTATCTCCGGGGGCGTGTACTCTTCTCGGCCGAGGTAGTCCTCTTCGGAGTAAAGACGTATGCAGACCCCGTCCTCCACCCGTCCGCAGCGCCCCATCCTTTGGTCCGCGCTGCTTCTCGAAATAGGCACCACGCCCATGGTGGTCGTGCGGGTAGTCGGCAGGTACCGGGGGATGCGGGCGAGGCCGGTGTCTATCACATACCTTATTCCCGGGATGGTAAGGGAGGTCTCGGCCACATTGGTGGCCACCACTATCTTGCGCCCGGCCGCAGGCTTGAAGACCCGGCTTTGCTGAGATGCAGGAAGGCGCGCGAAGAGAGGGAGCACTTGGACCCCATGCTCCCACCGGGCCTCCAGCCTCTCGCACGTCTCTCGGATGTCCTGCTCGGTGGGCATGAAGACCAGGATGTCGCCCCTGGTCCTCTGAGAGACGAGCCTTTCCGCCGCCCACACCGCTGCGTCTACATAGGTCGCTTCGTCCGTCAGCCCGGGGTCTTCCTCCGGAGGGCGGTACTCCACTTCCACCGGATACAGGCGGCCCCCGACGTGGATCACCGGAGCGCCGTCAAAGGCTTCGGAAAACTTTTCCGTATCCAAGGTGGCCGACGTGATCACCACCTTGAGGTCCCGGCGCTTGGCAACCAGGGTGCGGATCAGGCCCAGGAGAAAATCTATATTGAGGCTCCTTTCGTGGGCCTCGTCTATTATCAGTGTATCGTATTCATTCAGGAACCGATCCTGCTGGGTCTCTGCGAGCAGCATTCCATCGGTCAGGATCTTTATGTATCCGTCCCGATGAGTCCTGTCCTTGAACCGGATCCTGTATCCCACCGATTGTCCCACATCCTCCCCCAGCTCCTCTGCGATCCTGGCAGCAACAGTGGTGGCCGCAATCCTGCGCGGCTGGGTGCAGGCTATCTTTCCGGCCACCCCCCGGCCCGCTTCCAGGCACATCTTGGGGATCTGGGTGCTTTTCCCTGACCCGGTCTCGCCTGAGACCACTATCACCGGGAGCTCCTGCACGGCCCGGACGATCTCAGAGCGTTTTTCCATTATGGGGAGGTGTTCGGGGTAGAAAAGCGCCGGCTTGGACCTCTCCCGCTTCAGCCTCCGCGCCTTGGATTCCCGGAGTTTTTTTTCCAGGCGTTTGATCCTCTTTTCCCGCTCTTCCGGGGGCAGACCCCGGCCGCGCCTTCCGCCGAGAGACCTCAAGGCGTTGATGATGGCCCGACGGTCGGCCGGCATGGCTTGGTCCAGCCCTGATTTGATGGTTTCCAATCGCTTCATGGGAACAGGATAATGATGGGCGGGGTAAACATCAACCCGGCAGGCCCTCCTGGTCCGCCTTGTATCAACGGCCGCGATTTGATAAATTTGTCTGGCAGGAAGGATCCGGCCCCGCCTGCGGGGTCGGAGGGTGTTTCGGTTTGAACGGTTTTCTGTAGAGGACCGATGCAGAGGATCTTGGTGATAGCAGGAGTGGTGCTGATCGTAGCGGGCGTATTGTGGCCGTGGCTGGGAAAGCTGCCACTGGGCCGGCTTCCCGGGGACATTGTCATCGACAGGCCCGGATTCAAGCTCTTTTTCCCCATCACCACCATGATCTTGGTGAGCGCTGTGGTCTCCCTTATCCTTTGGCTGCTGCGCAAGTGACGCTCCCCTTCGAGAGAGCCCTTTCGCCCTTTTTGATACCCGGGGCCGTTTTAGGAGTGAGGATAAAAGTGGACGTCGTCCGAATCCGCGACTCATTCAAGGCGGTGGACCCGTGACTCCGCCCCTGGAGCAGCTCCTGGGAGACCCCCCGTTGCTAAAGGAGCACATCCTCCAATCCCTGGCCGAGGTGAACCGGCGCAGGGGGCTTTTCCCCAAAGGGGTTTCCAGGTTTGAAGGGACCTCTTCGGTGCTCTTTCTCATGGGGCCTCACTGCGTGGAGGGAAGGGGCCGGGGGGAGGCCTGTGTGATCCTTAACAAGCGCTCCAGGTGGGTCAAGCAGCCTGGGGATCTTTGCTTTCCGGGTGGAAGGGTGGATTCCGGGTTTGACTCGCGTACGGCGAGACTCCTGACGCTGCCCGGCACCCCTCTCGCTGGGTGGCGGTACTGGGCGGAGTGG
>JBKHIW010000181.1:0-4768 GCA_046538465.1 Desulfobacteraceae bacterium
TTATCGCCCGGGAGATTTCTCCGGATACATATGTCAATGTCATGGATCAGTACCGCCCCTGCGGCGGTGCTTATGGGGACCCAATTATAAACAGGAGACTTACGGCCGAGGAGTTCATGGAGGCTACAGAGGCCGCCCGAAGCGCAGGTCTTCACAGGCTGGATTCCAGGGACCGGATTCGGTTCTTGTTTTTTTGACGGCTTCGCAGAAACCCGCTCAGCCGCCGCTGGGAACGAAGTAACCCCTTGAAACTACAAGGGCAGATAACCGGGTCAGGGGCTTTTTGCAACCCCGTCTTTTTTTGAGTAAGAGCAAATCGATGAATCAGGACACACCATCGAGCTATGAACGCACTTTCATCATAGGGGATATTCACGGGTGCCGGAGGCTCTTGGAAAGGCTTCTGGAGCGCATAGGCTGGGTGCCGGGCAAAGACAGGCTGGTCTTTGTAGGCGATTACCTGGACAGGGGCGAGGATCCAAAAGGGGTGGTTGATCTTCTGCTGGAGCTGTCTTCCGGACGCTCAGGGGACGTGGAGTGCCTTATGGGGAACCACGAAGGCCTCTTTCTCGAGTTTCTCGAGAGCGGGGATCCGCGCCTTTGTCTGGCAAACGGCGGTCTGAGCACCTTCAGGAGCTATGGGATAGAGGAGTATATACCGGGAAGGAAGCTCATCCCGGACGAGCACCTCCATTTTTTCAAATCACTCAAGTTTTACTTGGAGTTGGAGGAGTTCCTGGTGGTTCATGCAGGTCTCAGACCGGGGATCCCCTTGGAAAAGCAAAGCCCCGAGGATCTCCTGTGGATTAGGGAGACGTTTATCGATTCTGAGCAGGATTTCGGCAAGGTTGTGCTCTTCGGGCATACCCCCTTTCATGAACCCTTGGTGATGGAAAACAAGATCGGGCTGGACACCGGCGCGGTCTTCGGCAACAAGCTCACCTGCTTGGAGCTGCCTGAAAGGCGCTTCATCTCAGTAAATGCGGGTCCGAGGTGAATGCTTTTAACCCAGGTGGGCCGCGAGTGGGCATTACCACCACCCTGCCGGTGGAGGTGATTTACGCAGCCGGTATGCGACCGGTTGACCTGAACAATGTGTTTATCACCTCTGAAGACCCTGGGGCACTGCTGGCAAAGGCGGAGGCCGAGGGGTTTCCGCGCAGCGTGTGCGCGTGGATCAAAGGCATTTATGCAGCGGTCATGGAGGCCGGGATAGAGAGAGTGGTTGCGGTGACCGGAGGAGACTGCAGCAATGCCATAGCCCTGGCTGAGGTGCTGGAGAGGCGCGGAATTCGAATTTACCGTTTCGATTACCCGCTGGACGGAGACCGGAGCGCCCTGGAGCGCCAAGTCGAGCGCCTGATGGAGGGCTTGGGTGCTGAGTGGGAGGAGGTGACGCGCGTGCGCGGGTATCTGGACCGTATACGGGCCAAGCTCCACGAGATCGATCGCTTGACATATGAGGAGGCCCGGGTTAATGGCGCGGAAAACCACCTCTTTCTGGTCAACGGCTCTGACTTCAAATCAGCCCCCGAACGCTTCGAGGCCGAGGTGGACGCATTTTTGTCCGAAGCCGCCGGGCGCAGCCCCCTGAGTGAAGGGATTCGAATCGGGCACATAGGAGTGCCCCCGGTCTTCACCAACTTTTATGAATCTGTGGAGCAGATGGGCGGGCGGGTGGTTTATAACGAGATCCAGCGTCAGTTTTGCCTGCCTTCGGCCGGGAAGGACCTCATCGAGGCCTATCTCTTATACACATATCCGTATGGAATCGACGGCAGGATAAGGGATATCAGGGCGGAGATCCGGAAGAGGGGCCTCCATGGCCTGGTTCATTATACTCAGACCTTTTGCCACAGGCAGATTCACGACATCCTGCTTCGGGAGAGCCTGGACGTTCCTATATTGACCTTGGAAGGAGACCGTCCGGGCCGGTTGGACGGTCGTACGCTGACCAGATTGGAGACCTTCATGGAAATGCTGGGCGGCATATAAGGTTACCAATACTTGGTCATCCTCTCCCAGAACTCCGGGTCGCTCTCTTTCCAGTCCGGTCCGAAACGCCGGTCAAAGAACCCGCTCAATCGGTCATACCATCTCGCCCAGACATTTTTCCCCTTCTCGCGGGCCTCTATGACATCGGCCAAGAAGACGTCGATTCTGTTCATCTCGTCTTTCGGCGCATAGAAAGAGGCGCCGCTCTCGGCGGACTTCTTGAGGTCGTCTTTGGTCAGGGCATGAGCGGTCAGCATCAATGCCGGGATATCCCTGCGTCTGGCAATCTCCAGCAGCTCATATCCCTTGACTCCCATGATGTCCAGAATCGCCGCATCGTAGCTGTTCCATTCCAGCAGCTTTTTTGCTTCCTCAAAGCTGGAGGCCTTGTCTACACGGCACATTTCCAACAGCTCCACTAGGAGGTCCAGTACATCGGGTTCGTCGTCCACGACCAGAATGTACTTGCCCTTAAGAATTTTTTTCGTATCCATGACGATCCTCCTGTACGGGCCTGAACTCGATTAAAAGGGGGACTCCATGTGTACACCATGGCGCATTTGTGTTCAAGTCAATAAATCTCCGCCGGGGCGGTAAAGGTGAGGCCAATGCCTGCTATTCCATGAGTTGCTTTATTGCGGGGAGCATCCTGATGACTTTCGCCGCCGCGTCGGGCGCCAAGGTGCCTGCTCCGCAGGATGGGGTTAGGATGGAGCGTTGGCGCAATGTCTGCCGGTCGATCCCCCACCCGCTGACACGGGAAAAGGCCTGCTCCAGTGCCTGGCTGAGACTTTCCGCTGTCTCTAGGCCGTCGGTCTCAGTGGTAGGAACGATACCCCAGGCTATGGTCCCGCCGCTGTTCAGGAATTCAAGTATGGCCTCCCGGTAGAGGAGGAAGCTTTCCATATATCCGAAGGCATCGAAGCTTACAATGTCTGGATTCGCGCGGAATATCATTGACCAGTCGGTATTGGCGCAGCAATGAATACCCACCAGGGCGTCGGATCTCTTCTTCAAGTAGCTGATGATTTCTGCCAAAGCATCTGTCACCTGGTCCCTGTCCATGGGTGAAAAGGCCGATCCCACCCCAGCCAGTACCGGTTCATCTATGAAAACGATCGCCCTCCTTGCCGTCTTTTCCAGGGTCCGCACCTGCCACAGGAGCTTGATGGACAAGCCCTTGATCAGCGCCTCCATCAGCTCCTGGTCATAGAGCAGGGCCCTTCCATCCGAATCCTTGATTGATGATGCCACAGTGAAAGGCCCCGCGCTTTGCCCTTTTATGAAGCGTCCAGTTTTGTGATCGCCGTTTCTTTTGATCAGGGCGAGGAGCTCGTAAAGCCCCTTGGCCCGATCCGGTCCTAGTGAGAATGCCTCGACGTCCTCAGCCAAGTAGCGATCATAAAACCAAGTCAGCTCCGCCTCCAGGCAGGCCCTGCTTACCTCCAGGCCGCGGCCGTCCTGCCTGATCGCCAGCCCGGGGAGACCGGCGCTTTGCTGAACAACCATGTCTTCCATGGGGCCCAAATCCGCCAACTGGGGCCAAAACGGCATATCGGGCAGATAGTCCAGGATCAACCGGCATGTGCCGGCCGGATCTGTCCCGGGCATGCTTCCTATACCGGTTAGGGTCAGATCAAAGTGCGGGTTCGACATAGGCCGCCTTAAGTGCGAGCTTCTTGGATGCGGCTCAACCATTGCTCAAGTATGGAAACCAGCTTCTCTGTGCGGCGAACTTCGCCTTCCACGGTTGTTTCCATCGCCTCGAGCTCCTGTATACGGGCGGCGGCTCTTTGGTCGCCCGGATCCCTGGCAAGAATCTTGCGGTAGGTATCGATTGCCGCGGGGATCTGGCCTTGCTTGGCATAGAGCTCGGCCAGGGTGGGAGTGGCTATCTCGGGCAGGTCCACATAAGAATGCTCATCCACAGAGGGCCCGGGGATTTCCCCAGAGCTGAGCCGCTTACTGAGCTCCAGGGCTCTGGCGTTCTCGGGGTGATGAGCCAGAAAGATCTCCAGCGCCCTGGACGCCTCGGCCTTTCTGCCCTGGCGCTCATAGACCCCGGCGAGATCCAAATAAATCTCGGCTAAATCATCCAGGCGCCTTGCCGCATGTTCGAGTTCATCGCCGGCCCGGGCCGGAAGGTCCAGGTCCAAATAGGTTTCAGCCAGCAGCCTGCGTATCTCTATGTTCCCGGGGTCCCTCTCCAGCACGCACCTGCATTGAGAGACAATGCTCTTGGTATGCCCGTTTTTTTTCAGCTCCATAATGAGGGCGATCAAAAGGCCATGATAGGTCGTATTTTCTTCCACGGCTTTTATAAGGGCTGAGTGAGGCATGATCCCCCCTTATTAATCATTTTTCAGTCGGTATTTGATCTTTTAATTGCTGATTTTTCAACAAAAATTTTATCATTATCTTTAGAGTCCGGGATCAAATGATAATGTACTTCATTTTCCTTTAGCAAATTCAACTCTTTACGTGCGACATTCTCTACATAAGCGCTATTGTCTTTGAGAAGTTCAACCTCTTTCATTAGTTTTCGGTTTTCTTCCTCCAGCCGGTGTATGCGCTCTTTGTATTGTTGGCGCTTCCCCTCCATCTTATAGAGGTGGATCAACCCTCTTTGCCCAAGGGCCACCCATCCCATTACCAACGCCAAAAGTAGTAAAAAAATCCAGATCTTCACCAACAAGACCCCTTGATCCCTTTAATTCAACTTTGACGGAGTTGCAAAAAGCCCCTCACCTGGTTATCTGCCCTAGTAGTTTCA
>JBKHIW010000182.1:0-4768 GCA_046538465.1 Desulfobacteraceae bacterium
TCAGGGCATTAATAGACGAATACTCCGACCAATACAAGTAGGAATCCCGGCACAGCGGACAGGCGGTCACGACGCCCGTCCGCTGTGTTAAACCTTCAGAGGGACGGTGCATGCCTCCCCCGATACATGGAGACAGGGATGATGGTCAACATCGTGGACAGGATCAGCAGACGCCTGGCCGGGATTCTCTTTTGGGTGGCCGGGGCCTCCATTGTGGCGATGATGCTCCTTACCTGCGCCGACGTAATCCTGCGTTATTTCAGAATGCCTATCCCGGGGACCTATGAGCTGGTCTGTTTCCTGGGGACCCTGGCTGTGGCGTTTGCCATGGCCCATACATCGGTTCAAGACGGACATGTTGCGGTCAGTATAGTAACTCAGCTTCTCCCCAAGCGGGGGCAGGCAATCCTGGGCTCAATCACCGATTTCTTCAGCTTGGTCTTCTTCGCCCTGGTCGGGTGGCAAAGCATACGCTATGGAGGACAACTCAAGGCCTCAGGCGAGGTATCGCTGACCCTTGAACTCCCCTTTTATCCCTTTGTATACGGAGTGGGAATAGCAGCCTTCGCTGTCTGTCTCGTCCTGATAAAGAGGATACTGGAAAACGCGCAAAAGGCGGTGCAGCCATGGACTTGACTACTGTCGGCATTCTGGGCTTACTACTCTTAGTCGTCCTCCTCTTCACACGCATGCCGGTGGGATTCGTGATGGGATTCCTCGGCTTCCTGGGATTCAGCTACGTTGTCAACTTCAACGCAGGCCTGAATCTGCTGGCAAGAGACGTATGGGACGTTTTCTCATCTTACGGCCTTACCGTGATACCGCTTTTCGTCTTTATGGGCCAGATTGCATATCAATCCGGAATCAGCCGTAGGCTCTACGACTCAGCTTACGTGATGATCGGGAACCGCCGAGGCGGTCTCGCCATGGCCACAGTCGGGGCATGTGCCGGGTTTTCCGCCATATCTGGTTCCACCAACGCCACAGCAGCAACCATGGCCACAGTCACCCTGCCTGAAATGAAACGATACGGATATGACATGAGCCTTGCAACCGGGACCGTGGCCGCTGCAGGGAGCCTGGGGATACTTATCCCGCCGAGCGTCGTCTTTATCGTCTACGGCATTCTCACGGAGCAGTCCATAGGGAAGCTCTTCGCAGCAGGGATCCTACCCGGCGTCTTACTCTGTATTCTGTTCCTCGTGACCATCGCCGTCCGAGTCAGGCTGAACCCTGATCTTGCGCCTCCAGGACCGAAGAGCACACTCAGGGAAAAGCTCGGCTCCTTTGCCGGAATCCTGGAGACCCTTTCCATATTTCTCCTGGTCATGGGCGGGATGTTCTTCGGCTTATTCACCCCTACCGAAGCGGCGGCCGTAGGCGCCTTCCTGACTCTATTGATAGCCTTGGGGAGACGGCAGTTATCATGGCAGGAGTTTGTTGAATCGCTGGCCGATACCACCAAGATAAGCTGCATGGTTATGGTCATTGTGACCGGAGCCGTGATCTTCGGCCACTTTATGGCCGTCACCCGAGTGCCTTATGAGCTGGCTGACTGGGTGGGTGGGCTTCCGCTGCCCCCCCATGCAATCATGGGTTTGATCACGGTGGTCTACCTGTTGGGCGGCTGCTTCATGGACGCCTTGGCGATGGTGATGCTTACCATACCCATCTTTTACCCGGTGGTACAAGTCTTGGGCTTTGACCCGATATGGTTCGGGGTGGTTATAGTGCTGATAACCGAAATGGGGGTCATTACCCCGCCTGTCGGAGTCAACGTATACGTGGTCTACGGTGTGGCAAAGGACGTTCCACTGATGACAATCTTCAGGGGCGTCTTTCCCATGCTGCTGGCCCTTCTGATCTGCAACCTGATACTGCTCTTTTTTCCCCAAATCGCCTTGTATTTACCAGGGCTGATGAGATGAGTCGGCGCCGGGTGGGTGAATGCGAAACGCCCGCACCTCACCCGGCCAGCACATCCTGGAGTTCCCTCTGAAGGTACTTCAGCTCGTCCACCTCCTCTTCCTCTACACCATCGGCGGGGATCTTCTCAAGGCGCTCCCTTATCCTATTCAGCTCCCCTTCCAGTCCGGCTATGGTCACCGCCATAACCCGCCTCAGGTCCGGCGGAGTTTCCTCGATCCCCGGCTCCTCGGTGACCACCTCCTTTGGCTTCAGGATAAGTCTCTCCTTCCAGCGGGGTATCCTGGCCTCCAAACCCAAGTCTTCCCGGATCTTAGCCGCCAGGGCCTGGCTTGCGGTGCTCTCACCATGCACCACAAAGACCCTGGGGCTTGACTCGGCAAAGTTCTTGACCCAGTCCGTCAGGTCTTTTTGGTCCGCGTGGGCCGAGAACCCGCCGATGGTAAAGACCCGAGCGGCCACAGCCACGTCCTCCCTGAATATCTTCACCCGCTTTTCCCCGTCCACGATCCGCCTGCCGGTGGTCCCTTTGGCCTGGAAACCCACTATGACCAGGCTGGCCCCCCGTCTCCACAGATTGTGCTTCAAATGGTGTTTTATACGGCCGGCCGTACACATGCCGTTGCCGGCAATCACTATGGCCGACCCGCGCTGCTCGTTTATGGCGATGGACTCCCTGGTTGACGGGGTAAACCGAAGATTCGGGAGGTCAAACGGATCAAAGCCTTGATCCACAATAGCCGATGCCTCTTGATCATAGCACTTCTTGTTCTTACGAAAGATCTCCGTGGCCTTGATGGCCAGGGGGCTGTCCAAGTAAACGGGTATATCCGGCAAAACCCCTTCCCGGTGAAATTCGCCGAGCATGTAGATGATCTCCTGGGTCCTTTCCACCGCAAAGGCCGGAATCATCACTTTTTCGCCGTTTTCATAGGCGTATTGAACGGCCTCGAGCAGCTCGGCCCTGCTCTCCTCAAAGCTTCGGTGAAGCCGATTCCCGTAAGTGGACTCTATAAACAGATAATCGGCCCTGAAAATCTCGTGCGGATCCCTGACAATGAGCTGGTCTTTCTTTCCCAGATCCCCGGAGAAGACCACCTTGACCTCCTCCTCTCCCTCGCCCACCCACAGCTCTAATATGGCGGAGCCGAGGATGTGCCCTGCATTGCGGAGGCGCGCCCTCATGCCAGGCCCGGCTGTGATCAGCCGGTCCCGCTCCACCGGATCAAAGTATTCCAAACTGCGCTCTGCATCCTCCGTGGTATAAAGCGGCTCTATGGTCTCTTTACGGTCCTGTCTCTTGTTCTTTCGGTTCTGCCACTCGGCGTCCATTTCTTGAATATGGGCCGAGTCCAAAAGCATTATCCTGCAAAGCTCGGCTGTGGGCGGCGAAGTAATTATCCTCCCCTTGAAACCGTCCTTCACCAGCTTCGGGATCCTGCCGCTGTGGTCTATATGCGCATGGGTAAGGAAGAGTATGTCCACGCTGCCCGGATCAAAGCCCCACTCGCCCCAGTTACGGATCTCTGTCTCCCGCCCGCCCTGGAACAAACCGCAGTCCACGAGCACCCTGGCCCCGCCGGGGCTTTCCACCAAGTAGCAGGAGCCGGTCACAGACCCCGCCCCGCCCAAACATGTCACCCGCACCATCAAGGACTCCTTTCACTCCTTGCAGTTGTAATGCTTCTTGACCGGCGCCTTCACGTCCCAAACGCAGGAGAGCCCTTTGGGAAAAGTCACGAAATCCCCCTCGCCGAACTCGACAGACTCCCCGTCCTCGGTCTCCACCACCACTCTGCCCTCCAAGAGGTAGCACTCCTCTGTCTCGTCATAATGCCAATCAAATCTGGATACTTCCTTCTCCCAGACAGGCCATGTCTTGACGTTTCGCTTCTCCAAATCATCCCGGGTCGGTCTTTGGATCTCGATCTTGCCCATGTCCACCTCCTTCAACGGTTTTGGGGGAAACGCCCTCCACCCCCCGAGGGGGAGGGCCGGGTTAAGGGCAGCCGCCCCCCTGTTCAACGACAGGGGGAACTCTACCATAATTGCCAGCCGAATTCATTCCCCTAAGGGAACCGAGTTTGGATCGGGGACAGGATTTCTCCTGGAGACCGTCAACGCATCAGTCCGGGCAGCCAGAGGGTGATGGAGGGAAACGCCATGATCAGGGCCATAGCAATAAGGTCACAGATGATAAAAGGAAGGGCCGCCCGGTATATATCCCCCATGGTCGTATCATCAGGAGCGACCCCCCTCATGACAAAGAGGAGCAGGCCGAAGGGAGGGGTGGTGAAGGCGATTTCCAGGTTGAGCAGCATCAGGATCCCGAACCATATGGGATCAAAGCCCAGGGCGTGAACGACCGGCATGAAGATCGGTACACTGATCATCATCATGGAGATCTGTTCCATGAACGCCCCAAGAAGGATGAGGATCAACTGCATGCATATCAAAATAAGGATCGGCGCCAAGGGGAGCTCGGCCACGAACTCCACCATACCCCGGGTGGCGCCTGTAAACGCCAGGAGCTGGCTGAAGGTGATCGATCCTGCTATTATCATGAAGGTCATCACGGTCACCTTCAAGGCGCCGCGCACCGAGCGTTTGAGTACAGGGATAGTCAACGAGCGGTAGCAGGCGGCCAAGGCAAGAGAGCCCACGCTCCCCATGGCCGCCGCCTCTGTGGGGGTAGCCACCCCCAGGAAGATCAACCCGACCACCAAAAATACGATAGTAGTAAGGGGAAGGACATACTTGGCTGCATCCGCCACCTTTTCGGACATGCTTACCCTGGCCACCTCATAGGCCGGCGCCAGGGAAGGATCGAGCTTACACCGGC
>JBKHIW010000183.1:0-4760 GCA_046538465.1 Desulfobacteraceae bacterium
CATGCGTCGAAAAGTTCCCGGTGTTTCATCTCGCGAATCGAAGATCGGTACTCTTCCTTTTCCTCCTCCAGGGCGTCTTCGTCAATGTCCCGGGATGCAGCCCACCGCATGATTACAGCACCCGATGCGCTCTCGAAGACTTTGTCAGGGTACGGCTCGGCTTCAGTCAGCTCAAAGGCCGCATTCCTGAGCTCAGGGTTGTCTCCCAGACCGGACACCTCTTGGTTCCGATTGAAGTAATCCGTGGTCTTCGGTGTAAGGCCCGCCTCCTTTGTCAACCGGTCCCAGTCTCCACCCTCCCTAAGCCGCTCCAAGAGCCCTTGAGCAGCCTTCCGGGCCTTTTCGCGGGCACGTTCTGAGACCAGGTCTTTCTCCACGGCCTCTATGACCTCATCCAGCTCCGGGATGTGGGACGGAACCTTTTCCAGGGTCTGGAATATGAAGAATGATTCGTTGAATTCTACGACATCACTGGCTTGGCCTTCCTCCAGGCTGAAGAGGACTCGTTCGAGTTTCTCGCTCTCTCCCAGACCCGGAATGTCTTCTCCTTTGCTGAAAAGCCCGGTCTCCTGGGCTGAAAGACCTTGGGAGCGTGCATATTCTTTCAGGTCCACCTCATAAGGCATTTGGTCCATTAAGGAAAGCGCTTCCTCATGTGCGATGTCCGAGGCCTGGAGCGATCTCAGGCGGTTTGATATTTCGTCTCGGACTTCCTCAAAGGGTCTGACTCCGGCCTCTTGTATGTCTTCCACCTTTATTATGTGATACCCGAATTTGGTCTTGACCAGGTCGCTGAGCTCCCCCTTTTCCAGCTCAAATGCGGCCTCTTCTAAGGGCTCCACCATCTGCCCTTTGGAGAAATACCCCAGGTCGCCTCCATGCTCTGCAGAAGGGTCCTCGGAATAGGCCCTTGCCAGTGCCTCAAAATCTTCTCCCTTTCTAGCCTTTTCAAGGACTTCAAGGGCCTTTTGTTTTACTTTTTCTTCAGAAGGCTTATCTTCATTCAAACGAAATAGAATATGTCTCGCTTTCACTTTTTTATCTGTCTTATATCTGTCCATATTTTCTTCATAGTATGCTTTAAGCTGTGATTCAGGTATATTAATTTGATTCATAAAGTCTGAAGGATTAATTTTAATATATGCTGCATTAATCTTGTCAGGAATTCTGTATCTGTCCTTCCGGTCCTTAAAAAACTGCTCCACCTCTGAGGGGTCGTACTTGACCTGTTCGCGGAAATCAGCCGGATCAAAAGTCACGAAATCAACCTTGGCCTCCTCGTTCAGGTAGGTGTAATATTCTCTGACCTCTTGGTCGGTCACCGGAAGGAAGGCGGCCAGGAACTGACTAGCCTTGTCCTTCAGCAGGGCCTCGGACACGCTGCGCTCAAAGTCCTCGGGAGCCATACGATTCTGGTCGAGCACGGCCCTATACCGGCCTTCATGAAAGCGTCCCTGAAACTGGAACGCCGGATAAGACATTATTTCACTGCGTATTTCTTCTTCAGTGACGTCCAGGCCGAGCCTCTTGGCCTCCTGGGTGATCAGCCTCTGGTTTATGAGCTGCTGCAGGGCCTGATTTTTCAGATCGAACGCTTCTATCAGGTTTTCGCTCCACATGTCCCCATACTGCCTCCTCAGGGATTCGAGGAGCTCCCTGTAAGTCTTCTGGTACTCTGTGCTGGTAATAGGCTCCCCGTTTACGGTGGCCATCTTCACCCCTCGGGGGGAGCGGAACGAGTACCCGAAGTAAAAGATGAAAACAACAGCGATTATAGCTATCAATACCTTGATCAGGTACGACTTGGCGTGCTTCCTCATCAGGCTCAGCAGCATGGATAATAGTTCCTTTCCCTGAATCATTGCATGACGTTGCAGGCTAGCATGCCAGGGCTGTGCTGTCCATTACTATCTCCCCGGGCAGGGCCTTTTCCTCTTGCCGGGCCCGGTTGACGGCTTCAATGACCTCTGATAGCTTGCCCTCTGTGCCTTGGAATGGAAGCAAGGGGTTTTTTGCGGCCTTAAATTCGGTTAAAGGGGCGGAAGTTGGCCGGGATCGCTGTCGGGCTGGATTT
The DNA here is from genome assembly GCA_046538465.1 of Desulfobacteraceae bacterium. Taxonomy (GTDB): domain Bacteria; phylum Desulfobacterota; class DSM-4660; order Desulfatiglandales; family HGW-15; genus CAZYJR01. The sequence continues at coordinate 2,075 of JBKHIW010000183.1, forward strand.
GGTAGGTGAAAAGGGCGATGAGTTGGGCCTGAAAGAGAGCAGAATAGGCCTCCTCTGCAATCAAGCCTCGGTGGATTCCCGCGTACGTCCGGCGCCTATGGTTATCAGCAAGGCGTTTCCGGGCCGCCTCAAGGCCCTTTTCAGCCCCCAGCACGGATTAGGCGGGGAGGATCAGGACAACATGGTGGAGACTGATCACTCCTACCACCATACTTATGAAGTCCCGATCTTCAGTCTCTATGCGGATGAGCGGGCCCCCCGCCCTTGGATGCTCGAGCAGATAGACGTGCTGATAGTGGACCTCCAGGACGTCGGCACCCGCGTATACACCTTTGCCTCCACTCTCTTAGAGTGCCTGAAGGCGGTGTCCAGGGCCGGCAAGAGGATCCTGGTCTTGGACCGCCCTAATCCCTTGGGCGGGAAAGTGGTGGAGGGAAACCTCCTCCTGCCGGATTTTTACTCCTTCGTAGGACCTTATCGACTCCCAATGCGCCACGGCCTGACCATGGCCGAGATGGCGGTGGTGTTCAACAGGGCCTTCAACCTGGAGGCCGAACTCGACGTAATCCTCATGCGCGGTTGGGGGCGTTGGATGGAGTGGGAGGACACGGGTCTGCGTTGGGTAATGCCCTCCCCCAACATGCCCTCGGTGGAGACCGCAAGGGTCTACCCCGGGCAGGTGATTTGGGAAGGCACCAACGTATCAGAAGGACGAGGCACATGCCGCCCGTTCGAGCTCTTTGGGGCACCGTTTCTTGATCCCGCCGGGTTGGTAGACAAGCTACCCCCCCGGGCCGTCAACGGGTGCCTGCTGCAAGAGTTTTCTTTTAGGCCGACCTTTCACAAGTGGGAAGGGCAGATGTGCAAAGGTCTTTTCATACACGTACTCGACAGGTGGGAATTTCGGCCGTACACCACCACCCTGGCGCTGCTGGGCGCCGTCATAAAGGAGCACGGCGGGCGATTCGAGTGGCGGGATCCGCCTTATGAGTATGTCTACGACCGCCTCCCCGTGGATGTAATCCTGGGAGACGACAAAATCAGGACCGCACTCGAGGCCGGTGCCGACCCCCTGGAAATATCGGACGCCTGCACTAAAGACCTCCAGGATTTCCTGGAACAAAGGGAGCCCGACCTGCTCTACCCCCCAGAGAGGTGAAAAAGAAGCCGTGTATCCGCCTGGTTACCTGTTCTGTTCGCCGCTGATCCACTTATCAATGGCTTCTTTGTCAAAACGCCAAACTCTTCCTATACGGATAGCTGGAATTTTGCCCTCAGCAGCATACTTACATATCGTTATTTCATGAAGTTTGAGGTATTTCGCAAGTTCTTTAGTTGTCATTATCTCCGGCATATTCTGCTCCTTAGTATCTCATCCACTCGAGATGGCGTAGATGGCGAAATTAAGTATGATTGTATATAATTCCCAAAAACGGCAAAGTCAACAAAAACCTGTTCTGCAAATCCTGATCCTGCTCGTCCTTGCTCTAGCGCTGTCGGCCTTTTCCGCCGGCCCTCACAGGGTGGATTTCGTCTGCGACGGTGATACAGTGATCCTGGAGTGTGGGGAGGCTGTGAGATACATAGGTATTGACTCACCTGAAAGAGAAGGAGAAAAGGACCCCGCTGAGCCCCTGGCCCGGGAGTCCCGCGCTTTTAATCGGAGCCTGGTGGAGGGGCGAGCAGTTTTGCTCGAATTCGGCAGGGAGAGGCGTGACCGCTACGGCCGCCTTTTGGCATACGTCCGGTTGAAGGACGGGACCATGGTGAATTCGGCTTTGGTTCAAAGCGGATTGGCCGCGGTGATGCCCACCCCGCCGAACATGGCCTACTTCGGCCTCCTCCTGGAAGCCCAGCAGGAGGCCATGACCCGGGGGATCGGCCTTTGGAAGAGGACCGCGCTCCGCGAGGAGGGGCCTTATGTGGGCAGCAGCCGCTCCTATAGGTTTCATAGCCTGGAATGTCCCTACGGAAGGCAAATCAGCAAGAAGAATTCAGTTATTTTCGATACATTATGGGATGCCTTTTGGGAGGGCTACAGCCCTTGTTCCAGGTGTGTGGCCTTTCCCCGGTAAAGAGATCCTTGACCCGACTCTCGCGCAGGTCTATAAAGCGAGTCCAGCCAAGCCTTTGCTACACCAGGGATGTTTTCCATGACGCCGCTTTTACGGTTCAAGCTGAAAAACCCCCGCCTGAGCATGGCGGGGAAAAGGTTGTTCTTTTATTTCATGATTGGGGTGACGGCCGGGCTTGGGTCCGTGCTGTTCCACTTCCTTTGCCAACTCGGCACTTATGGGTTCATGGAGCTGCTCGCCGGTTACCGCCCCCCTGCTCCTGCCGGAGAGACCCACCTTTTCGCCGACTCGGGAGTGCCTTTCCGTCGATGGATGCTTTTGTTCCTGCCGGCCATAGGCGGGCTGATCAGCGGGTGGCTGGTGTTCACTTTTGCCCCGGAGGCCGAAGGGCACGGCACGGACGCGGCCATCGACGCATACCATAACCGCGGGGGGCTTATCCGGGGCAGAATACCGATTATCAAGACCTTGGCCTCGGCCGTTACTCTTACCTCCGGGGGATCGGGCGGGAGAGAGGGCCCCATCGCCCAAATAGGAGCAGGCTTCGGTTCGTTCTTGGCCACCAAGCTTCATCTTTCCGACAGGGATCGCAGGATAATGATGGCCGCCGG